>NZ_CBCSIW010000005.1:0-264825 GCF_965139575.1 Comamonas aquatilis
CTTGGGAGCAGGAGCAGGAGCAGCNGCCTTGGCGGNCACAGNCTTGGTCGCAGCCTTCTTGGGAGCAGGAGCAGGAGCAGCAGCCTTGGCAGTCACAGTCTTGGTTGCAGCCTTCTTGGGGGCAGGAGCAGCAGCCTTGGCGGCCACAGTCTTGGTCGCAGCCTTCTTGGGCGCGGCGGCCTTGACGGCCGTGGTCTTGGTTGCAGCCTTCTTGGGCGCAGCGGCCTTCACGGGTGCAGCCTTCTTCACGGCTTCAGTCTTGGGCGCGGCCGCCTTTTTTACAGACACTTTTTTCTCGGTCGTGGCCTTGGCGGCCGTCTTCTTCGCAGTTGCCATCATTTTCTCCTTAGTTGATTTGCATAAAACGCTTCGCAACTTTTCAGCTGAGAAGCGATTCAAGGCGATGTGGAGTGACGCATCGCAATGAACACGGATCCGCTTCAACCTCAATACGCATTTTTAGTAGCAATGAAGTGAAGCAAGTCATGACTCGCATTGTGCCTGCTAAGAAGCAATTAATCCCAAGAAAGTGCGCCTCCGGTCTGATACTCGATCACTCGTGTCTCAAAGAAGTTACGTTCTTTCTTCAAATCGATCATTTCGCTCATCCAGGGGAAGGGATTTTCTTCGCCAGGAAAGAGTTCTTCCAAACCAATTTGTGTGGCACGGCGGTTGGCGATGTAGCGCAGATAGCCCTTGAACATCGACGCATTCATGCCGAGCACGCCGCGTGGCATGGTGTCTTCTGCGTACTGATATTCGAGCTCCACGGCCTTGCGGAACAGCGCATTGATTTCTTGCTTGAACTCGGCAGTCCACAGGTGCGGATTTTCGAGCTTGAGCTGGTTGATCAAATCGATGCCGAAATTGCAGTGCATGGATTCGTCGCGCAGGATGTACTGGTACTGCTCGGCCGCACCCGTCATCTTGTTCTGACGACCCAAGGCCAGAATTTGCGTGAAGCCCACGTAGAAGAACAGACCTTCCATCAGGCAGGCAAAAACAATCAGGCTCTTGAGCAGGGTCTGGTCGGTTTCGGGGGTGCCGGTGTGGAAGTTGGGGTCCATGATCGCCTCGATGTAAGGGATCAGGAACTCGTCCTTGTCGCGGATGGATTTGACTTCGTTGTAGGCGTTGAAGATTTCCGATTCATCCAGGCCCAGCGATTCCACGATGTACTGGTAGGCGTGGGTGTGAATGGCTTCTTCAAAGGCCTGGCGCAGCAGGAACTGGCGGCATTCAGGCGCGGTGATGTGGCGGTAGGTGCCCAGCACGATGTTGTTGGCAGCCAGAGAGTCGGCCGTCACGAAAAAGCCGAGGTTGCGCTTGACGATGCGGCGCTCGTCTTCGGTCAAACCATTGGGGTCCTTCCACAACGCGATGTCGCGCGTCATGTTCACTTCCTGGGGCATCCAGTGGTTGGCGCAGGTGGCCAGATACTTTTCCCAGGCCCACTTGTACTTGAACGGAACCAGCTGGTTCACATCGGTCTTGGCGTTGATGATGCGCTTGTCTGCGGCATTCACGCGCTTGTGGGTGCTGGTGGCCGCGCCGGCTTCGGCGCTGGCAGCGGAAGGGGCGAAGGTGTCGTCGTCAAAGCTCAGCATTTGGGTATTCCTTATTGGAAAAAGCTGGGTGCATTGCAATCGACATCCAGCTTTTCAATCATTTATTGATGGAGCGGCGCCTCTCAAATATTGGCGCACTCTAAAGCGAGAGACACCGAGGAAGCGCCGCCGCGCACCGAGGGTGTCGTCCCCCTCCCGCGTAGCGAGAGAGGGGGAAGGCGCCTAAGCGCCTCAGGGGGTGTTGCCAGTTACTGGCAGGCTTCGCAGCCTGGGTCGTCAATCGCGCAGAACTTGATGTCCGTGGCGGGAGCCTGGGCACGTGCAGCGGCAGCGGCGGCTTCCAGTGCACTCACTGCTGGCTTGGCAGCGGGGGCCGCGGCAGCCGGAGCGGCGGAGGACACTGCGTTCAGCGTGCGGCTTTGAACCGTCGATTTTTCAATCTGGGTCGCGCTGGTGGTGCGCAGATAGTAGGTGGTCTTGAGACCACGCTGCCATGCCAGCATATAGGTGTCGTTGAGCTTCTTGCCCGATGCGCCGGCCATGTAGATGTTCAGGCTCTGGGCCTGGTCAATCCACTTCTGGCGACGTGCAGCGGCTTCCACCAGCCATTGGGGTTCCACTTCAAACGCGGTGGCGTACAGGCTCTTGATCTCTTCGGGCACGCGGTCGATGGCACGCAGCGAGCCATCAAAGTGCTTGAGGTCCATGACCATGACGTCATCCCACAGACCCAGGCGCTTCAGGTCACGCACCAGATACTGGTTGATGACGGTGAATTCGCCGGACAGGTTGGACTTCACGGAAAGGTTGCCGAACGAAGGCTCGATCGACGCATCCACACCCACGATGTTGGAGATGGTGGCCGTAGGCGCAATCGCCACGCAGTTGCTGTTGCGCATGCCGTCCTTGGAGATCTTGGCGCGCAGAGCATCCCAGTCCAGCTGAGCCGAGCGGTCCACTTCCACATAGCCGCCGCGGGCTTTTTCCAGCAGGTTCAGGGTGTCCAGAGGCAGGATGCCCTGATCCCACAGCGAGCCCTTGAAGGTGGAATAAGTGCCACGCTCCTTGGACAGCTCGGTCGAAGCCCAGTAGGCGTAGTAGCAGATCGCTTCCATGGCCTGGTCGGCAAACTCGACAGCGCCGTCGCTGGCATAGGCCGTGCGCATTTCGTACAGCGAGTCCTGGAAGCCCATCAGGCCCAGGCCCACGGGGCGGTGGCGCAGATTGGAGTCCTTGGCCTTTTGTACGGCGTAGTAGTTGATGTCGATCACGTTGTCGAGCATGCGCATGGCCGTGGTCACGGTCTTGCGCAGCTTGTCATGGTCGAGTTTGCCGTCCTTGATGTGCTGAACCAGATTCACGGAGCCCAGGTTGCAGACCGCGGTTTCGGTGTCGCTGGTGTTCAGTGTGATCTCGGTGCACAGATTGGACGAGTGAACCACGCCCACGTGCTGCTGGGGCGAGCGGATGTTGCAAGGGTCCTTGAAGGTGATCCAGGGGTGGCCGGTCTCGAACAGCATCGAGAGCATCTTGCGCCACATGTCGGTGGCAGGAACCGTTTTGTGCAGCTTGAGCTCGCCCTTGGCGGCCTTGGCTTCGTAGGCGGTGTAAGCCTTTTCGAATTCGGCGCCGAACAGGTCGTGCAGATCGGGAACGTCGGAAGGCGAGAACAGGGTCCACTGGCCTTTTTCCAACACGCGCTTCATGAACAGGTCTGGAATCCAGTTGGCCGTGTTCATGTCGTGGGTGCGGCGGCGGTCATCGCCGGTGTTCTTGCGCAGTTCCAGGAATTCTTCGATGTCCAGGTGCCACGATTCCAGATAGGTGCAGACGGCGCCCTTGCGCTTGCCGCCCTGGTTCACGGCCACGGCCGTGTCGTTGACGACCTTCAGGAAGGGGACCACGCCTTGCGATTCGCCGTTGGTGCCCTTGATGCGGGCACCCAGAGAACGCACGCGCGTCCAGTCATTGCCCAGGCCGCCGGCAAACTTGGACAGCAGAGCGTTTTCCTTGATGGCGTCGTAAATGCCGCCCAGGTCGTCTGGCACGGTGGTCAGATAGCAGCTCGACAGCTGCGAGCGCAGCGTGCCGCTGTTGAACAGCGTGGGCGTGGACGACATGAAGTCGAAAGAGCTCAGCAGTTCATAGAACTCGATAGCACGGGCGTTACGATCCTGTTCATTGAGCGCCAGGCCCATGGCCACGCGCATGAAGAAGGACTGGGGCAGCTCGATGCGTGTCTTGCGTACGTGCAGGAAGTAGCGGTCATACAGCGTCTGTAGACCCAGGTAGTCGAACTGCTGGTCTCGCTCGGCCTTCAGGGCAGCGCCCAGGCGGGGCAGGTCGTACTGGAGCAGTTCGGGGTTGAGCAGCTCGTTGTCCACGCCGTTTTGCACAAAGCCGGGGAAGTACTCGGCATAGGCCGCTGGCATTTCCTCGGGTTGCACGTCGCGGCCCATGACTTCGCGCACGATGGTGTGCAGCAGCAGGCGGGCGGTGACATAGGTGTAGTCGGGGTCTTTCTCGATCAGCGTGCGGGCTGCGAGGATGGAAGCCTTGTACACCTCGGCCAGGGGCACGCCGTCATAGAGGTTGCGCAGCGTCTCGGCGACGATGGGGGCAGCCTGGATGTCGGCATTGAGGTTGCGGCAGGCCGACTCGATCAGTGCCAGCATGCGCTGCTGGTCCAGGGGCACGCGCTGGCCGTTGTCCATCACATGCAGCGAGGGCGCGGGAGCGGCGGCGGCAATGGCGGCGGCTTCGGCAGCCTTCTTTTGCTCGGCACGTTCCTGGTTGCGGCGATCACGGTACAGCACATAGGCGCGGGCCACATCGTGGTGACCACCGCGCATCAGGCCCAGTTCGACCTGATCTTGAATGTCTTCAATATGGAAGGTGCCGCCTTCGGGGCGCGAGCGCAGCAGGGCGCGCACCACGGCTTCGGTCAATTCATTGACGGTATCGCGCACGCTGGCGGATGCAGCGCCCTGGGCCCCGCGCACGGCCAGGAAGGCCTTGGTCAGGGCGATGGCGATCTTCTGAGGGGCAAAAGGCACTACGTCGCCGTTGCGGCGAATGATTTGGTAGTTGTCAGCAGTCGCAAAGGATGCGTTTGCGGCGCCAGTTTGCGCGGCAGAAGACAGGGGATTCAGCACTTCTTGCATAAGTTTCCTCTGGATCGAAATGTGGATAAGGCAGGCAGCGGCCTGCACAGGTGGCAGGCCCTCAAGGAGACGGATCAGCGCTTCGGTTTACACATGGTTTGCACAGGGTGTGCACAACTTGTAAACACTAGATATGGGGTCTGAGGCGCTTTCAAACACTACCGGTAGTGTATCGCTGTTGAATTGAACAGGGTGGCTGAATGCTTGAAATCACCGTGATTCATGGCACTCCGACGCCGCTGGTGAGCACCCAATTACGGCTGCAACCCCCCGTATTTCCGTGCTTTGCGGCGCTTGGCGGCCTGGCTGGAAAATTTGTAAAAAATTCATGTGTTTGCATCAGGCGACAGGCTAGGCCAAGACGCTATTGACAGTACGGAGAATGCCGGTGAATCCGACCGTAAAGCGAAGAGCATGCTAAGGGCGAGTAGCTGTTCGCCCGCATGGCAGGCATGCTGGAATGCATAAAAGATAGCGGCAAGCGCAAGTTATGAAACAGGTTTGGACTTTCTTTACCTTGAATCCAAAGAAATAAAAGTGTTACGTGCTCCTGATTCAAGAGTGCTGTTGGCTTCGCGACTGCGTGTTCAGGCCGTGTTTCTGGCCTGTTGATGCTGCGGGCCTAGACCTGGGAGGGGAATTCCCAGGCGCTGGTCGCTTGGCCCACATGCAGGCTTTGCTGCAATCGCTGCCAGTCAAAGCCGCTGCCCGGATCCTGTTTGCGGCCCGGGGCTATGTGCTCGTGGCCGGCGATATGGCGCACGGGATAGTGTGCGCCTATGGCCTGGCACAGACTATTCAGGGCCCCGTACTGCGCAGCTTCAAACGTCAGGCCTTCCAGGCCCTCCAGCTCTATGCCGATGGAGTCGTCGTTGCAGCGCTCGCGCCCGCGCCATTGGGAGACGCCTGCGTGCCAGGCACGGTCGTCGCAGCTGACGAACTGCCAGATCTCGCCAAGCCGGGTGATAAAGAAGTGCGAGGACACTTCCAGGCCGCGAATGCCCTGGTAGTAAGGGTGGGCGTCCCAGTCAAGCTGGTTGGTGAAGAGCTGCTGCACGGCGCCTGTGCCGTACTGGCCGGGAGGCAGGCTGATCGAGTGCAGCACCACCAGATCAATGTCGGCCCCCGGCGGGCGCAAGCCGTAGTTGGGTGAAGGCAGGTGGCGAGCGGTGTCTAGCCAGCCTTTTTTCCAGCGGCCGGACGAGGACTTATGGATTGCTGCGGTCATGGTCCGGGCTTTCGGAGTCGCCGCGTACGCCATCGCCGGGCAAGCTGATGCCCAGGCGCTCGATGCGGTAGCGGATTTGTCTCAGGCTGATGCCCAGTTTGGCGGCCGTGGCCGTGCGGTTGAAGCCGTGGTCCTGCAAGGCGCGCTCCAAAATAGCGCGCTCCTGGTTGTCCAGCCACGACTGCAGATCGTCAGGCAGCTCGTCGGATGCGGGTTCAAGCGAAGCAGGAGGCGTTGTGGCCGTGGCCACGCCCGGAGGCGGCGGCGGGGTAAAGCCGTTGGCGGCTGGCTGTGTACCGCTTTTCTCGGGAGAGGTTGCCATTTCGGCCGCTGCAGAGGCCAGGGCTTGCTCGGGAATGCGCAGCGGCCCTTCGTCGCCCAGGGCAATGGCGCGGTGCAGCACGTTCTCCAGTTCGCGTACATTGCCTGGTAAGGGAAGCTGGGCGATCTGGGCCAGGCTGGTGGCATCCAGCTCGGGCTCGGGCATCTGGGATTCGCGGGCCAGCCGCGTCAGCAAAGTGCGGCACAGGGCCGGCAGGTCTTCGCGGCGCTCGCGCAGCGGCGGCAGCGCAATCTCGATCACATTGAGCCGGTAGTACAAATCCTGGCGAAAGCGCCCGCTTTGCACATCGGCAGCCAGATCGCGGTGGGTGGCGCTGACGATGCGCACGTCCACCGCCTCCTCCTGGGTGCTGCCCAGAGGGCGAACCTTGCGCTCCTGTATGGCGCGCAGCAACTTGGCCTGCATGGCCAGCGGAAGATCGCCAATTTCATCGAGAAACAGGGTGCCGCCCTGGCCGGCCTGAAAGTAGCCTGGTCTGTCCTGGGTGGCGCCGGTATAAGAGCCTTTGCGGGCGCCAAAGAATTCGGCCTCCAGCAGGTTCTCAGGAATGGCGCCGCAGTTCACGGCAATCAAGGGGCCCTGGCTGCGTTGGCTGCAGGCATGCAAGGCCTGGGCCGCCAGTTCCTTGCCGGTACCCGATTCCCCGTGAATCAGCACGGGAGCCATGCCCTTGGCCACCTTGGCAATGCGTTGCTTGACGGACTGCATCAGTGCCGAGGAGCCGACCAGCGCCAGCAGTGCATCGCCGCCAGCGACAGTGCCGGTATTGGTCGTGTTTGTGGCGGCAGGGGCGGCACCCGGCGGCGGTACGGCGCCAATGCCTTGCACGGCCGAGGCCACGACCTGGCGAAACTGGCGCAGATCCACCGGTTTGGTCAGGTAGTCAAATGCACCGGCGCGCAGCGCTTCCACCGCGTTTTCGGCCGAGCCGTAGGCGGTGATGACGATGCAGCGTTCGCGGCGCTGCTGTTCACGCAGCTCCAGCAGCAGCTCCATGCCGCTGCCGTCAGGCAGGCGCATGTCGGAGATCAGCACATCGAAGCGGCGCGACTGCAGCTGCTCGCGTGCTTCCTGCACGCAGGCGGCGGTTTCCACACGGTAACCTTCCCTCAGCAAGGTCAGCTCGTACAGAGTGCGCAAATCAGGTTCGTCATCGACCACAAGAATCGATGCGCTGGCAGAGGTGGTGGAAATAGAGGTCACAGGGCTTAGACCACAATCAAATCGAACAGGGACTGCGCATTGGCAGGCCCTACGCTGCTGCTGAATACCACGGTGAAGGCATTGCCTTCCTGCATGCCTTGCGGTGTGGGCCGGGGTAGTCGCTGATAGCTGATGGTGGCACCGTAGCGCTGGCACAGCTCACGGCAGATATAAAGGCCCAGGCCGCTGGAGCGGCTCTGGGAAGAGAAGAACGGTTCGAACAAATGCCGCAGCACGCTGCTCTCAAGCGGTGCGCCATCGCTCCAGACCTGCAGCCAGCTTTGCTCTGCCGTGGCAGGGATGAAGGCGCTGACGCCATGCCCGCTGACAATTTGCAGGCTGTGTGCCTGCTGCGCATGGCTGCGGTGGCGTTGGGCATTGTCCAGCAAATTGACCAGCACACGGCGCAGATGCTCCTCGTCAAAGTTCACGACCTGCGCGGGGGCAGCCAGATGGAGCTGCAGCAGAGGTTGCTGCGAGGCCTGGCTTTGCCATTCGCGGCAAGTCTGCGCCGCATGGCGATCCAGCGCCAGCGGCGGGGTCTGGGCCAGAGCATCTTCCTGCTGCACGCGGGCAATATTCAGGATTTCCTCTGCAATGCGGTTGAGCCGCTCGGCATTCTGATTGACGATGTTGCACAGCTGCTGCGCCCCTGGCTGGCCGGCCAGGTCTTCCGCCAGCAAGGCATTGGCTTGGACGATGGCGGCCAGAGGGTTGCGAATCTCGTGGGCGACCGCGGCCGACATGCGGCCCATGGAGGCCAGCTTTTCGGTGCGCAGCTGGGCTTCCATCTCTCGCAAATCATGGAGAAACACCACGCACAGCGAGTCTGCGGATTCGGCATCGCTGGCCATCACTTCGGTAATGCGTGTGCGCAGGTGCAGGCCGGTGCGCCCCTGCTGGGGCGTGGCCTGCAGATGCACCGTGGCCGTGAGAGGACTGTTCTGGGCAAAACTCAGTTGCACGGCATCCATCAGCGGTTCCCAGGCGGTTTGGGTCTGCAGCGAAAAGCTGGGCGGATGGGAGGGCAGCAGGCTCAGCAACCGCAACGCTGCCGGATTGGCTTGCTGTACGCGCAGGCTTTGATCGACGACCAGCACGCCGTCAGACAGGTTGCTGATGACCAGGGCGTTGACCTGCTCCTGTGTCTGCGTGCGCAGACGACTGTGCAGGGCGGCTGCCCGTTCGCGGCGCACGCGGCGCGAGAGATCCTGCGTGAGATAGGCCATGCCGAAATAGCCGGCGCAGGTGAAGGCCGTCTGGTAGTAGGCCTGGGTGGCATCGCTGCCCTGACTGGCATGCAGCCATGAAACCATGGCCAGCAAGAGCAGCGTGACGCTGGCGGCCGTGCCCATGGCCAGCAGCATGCTGCCCAGGGCCGATGCAATCAGAATCGGGATGGCGAGCAGCGCCATGTAGTTGAGGTTGCTCGATTGCAGAATCTGCAGCAAGAAAACCGCCGCAATATCCACGCCTATGACGGGTAGCCACTGCAGGCCGGCCGTAGGCGCGGGCAGGTTGCGCGCTGCGGCCCAGCGCATCACCACGGTCAGCGCGAGATAGCCCAGGCACACCAGCCAGACCAGGGGACTGGCCGTGGCTTGCAGCTGAGTGCTCAGGGCCTGAAGCAGGACCAGGGCTGTGGCCAGCAGCACGCGGCCGCTCAGAAAGGCTTGCCAGATGCGGATAAAGGGCGCATTGAGGCTGGCATCGGCCTGCCGCGTAATCGAGACATCCAGCGGAATCATGGTTTGGGCCCATGGCGACTGGGATGAAGGTTGCTCCATCAGCGACGGGCCGCCTGCGCCTGGTGTTCGGCGCTGCAGTAAAAACGGCTTTTTTCGGTCAGCGCCTCGGCGCGCGGCAGGTGCACTCCGCAGTGGGCGCACTCCACCATGTCCTGCGGCGCAGCCAGCTTGCGCCCGGCGGCGGGCTGGGGGCGCTCCATCTGCGCCTTGCGACGCTTGCTGCGCCAGATGCCGACCGCCACGACGATGACCAGGAGAACCAGCAGGAATTTCATGCGCCACGCCCCAGCAGTACTTCAATCACAAAGCGTGAGCCCACATAGGCCAGCAGCAGCAAGAGCGCGCCGGCATACAGCACGCGCACCGCACTTTGGCCGCGCCAGCCAAAGCGCTTGCGCCCGAACAGCAGCACGGCAAACGTGATCCAGGACAGCAGCGAAAACACGGATTTGTGATTCCACACCCAGGCCTTGCCGTACAGCTGTTCGCCAAACAGCCAGCCTGCCGCTAGCGTGGCCGTAAGAACCGCAAAGCCCGCGCTGACGAAGCGGAAAGTCAGGCGCTCCAGGGTCAGCAACGGCAGGCCGCTGTCATGGTCGCCACCTTGGCGCATATTGCGCTCCGCCCGGTTCATCAGGGCCGCATGCACCACGGCGGCGGCAAACAGGCCATAGGAAGCAATGCCCAAAGCCAGGTGCAAGGGCAGCCAGGGCGATGCATCCACATGCAAGGGCTTACCGGGGAATAAAACCGTGAGCAGCACCGCGATGCTGCCCAGCAAGGAAAGCGGCCAGCGCGAGCGTAGCTGCGGGTACAGCTGCTGCTCCACCACATAGACCGTGAGCACCAGCCAGGCGGTGATGGACAGTGCCGGGGCAAAGCCGAAGTGCGGTTCCTGCGCCAGCAGACCCCAGGCCAGCGCCAAACCGTGCAGAGCCCAGGCCACGCGCAGGCTCAGTCTGGCCACTGTTTCCCGAATCCGTTGGGAGGCCAGCGCTGGAATCGCATAGGCAAGGGCTGCGGCGAGCGCCAGAGCCCAGGCGGAAAGACTGGTGCTGGCTGCAGAATAAGGCATGGAGAGCATGCTTTCTATGATAGCTGCGAGGACTCATAGTCGCCTTTTGTGTGCGGGCCAGGCGAGGACTGATTTTTCAATGACGAGCTTGCTGTCTGGGTGTGGGGCCCGCACACGGCTGCGTCTCTGGGATTTGGCCTTGTGCAGAAGGCTTTGTGGGGAAGGCCGATTTCGGCCGCATTCTGGCGGCACGGCTACACCCGCTTGACGGGCTTGCTGCCGGCCATGGTGACCCTTGCACCGATGAAAGCGCCTACTTTGCAAGGGCAGACCACTGAGAAGCAGGGCAGTTGGTAAAATGGAGTGCTTCGGGCGGGCAGGCACTGCTTTTCCTGCCAGCAATGCTGATTGCGGCCCAAGCCGCCCGACCTCGAGTCTTCCGGGACTCACCCAAAGGCGGCAGCACCGTCTACAACTTCAGAACACTTCTGCTTATGGCCTCCGCACTGACCGACAAACTCTCGCGACTCGTCAAGGAGATGCGTGGCCAGGCCCGCATCACCGAATCCAATGTGCAAGACATGCTGCGCGAAGTGCGCATGGCCTTGCTGGAGGCCGACGTGGCCCTGCCCGTGGTGCGCGACTTCATTGCCCGCGTCAAGGAAAAGGCCCTGGGCCAGGAAGTCATCAGCTCGCTGCAGCCCGGCCAGGTGCTGGTGTCCATCGTCAACAAGGAACTCGCTGCCACCATGGGCGAGGGCGTGGCCGACATCAACCTCAACGCCCAGCCGCCCGCCGTCATCCTGATGGCCGGTCTGCAGGGTGCCGGTAAAACGACGACCACCGCCAAGCTGGCCAAGCATCTGATCGAAAAGCGCAAGAAGAAGGTGCTGACGGTCTCGGGCGACGTGTATCGCCCGGCCGCTATCGAGCAGCTCAAGACCGTGACGGCCCAGGCCGGAGCCGAATGGTTCCCGTCTACGCCCGACCAGAAGCCGCGTGATATTGCCGTGGCCGCCCTCGATTACGCAAAACGTCATTTCTTTGACGTGCTGCTGGTCGATACGGCCGGCCGTCTGGCCATCGACGAATTGCTGATGGCAGAAATCAAGGACTTGCACGCTACCTTGAAGCCCGTCGAAACCCTGTTCGTGGTCGATGCCATGCAGGGTCAGGATGCGATCAACACGGCCAAGGCCTTCAAAGAAGCGCTGCCGCTGACCGGCATCGTGCTGACCAAGCTCGACGGTGACTCGCGCGGTGGTGCGGCCCTGTCGGTGCGCCAGATCACGGGTGCGCCCATCAAGTTTGCCGGTGTCTCGGAAAAGCTCGACGGTCTGGAAGTCTTCGATGCCGACCGCCACGCACAGCGCGTGCTGGGCATGGGCGACATCGTGGCCCTGGTCGAGCAGGTCACCAAGGGCGTGGACATGGAAGCCGCGCAGAAGATGGCCGAGAAGCTCAAGAGCGGCGATGGCTTTGACCTCAACGACTTCCTGGCCCAGCTGCAGCAGATGAAGTCCATGGGCGGCCTGTCCACCCTGATGGACAAGCTGCCGGCCGAGCTGGCGGGCAAGGCCGGTGCCGTGGACATGGACAAGGCCGAGCGCGAGATCAAGCGCAAGGAAGGCATCATCTGCTCCATGACGCTCAAGGAGCGCAAGCACCCGGCCCTCATCAAGGCCACACGCAAGAAGCGCATTGCCGACGGCGCCGGCGTGCAGGTGCAGGAAGTCAACCGCCTGCTCAAGGAATTCGAGCAAATGCAGACCATGATGAAGAAGTTCAAGGGCGGCGGTCTAATGAAGATGATGAAGAAGATGGGCGGAATGAAGGGCATGAAAGGCATGATGGGCGGCGGCATGCCAAAGTTGCCCTTTTAACTCCCCCTGAGGCGCTGCGCGCCTTCCTCCTCTCTGCTTCGCGGAAGGGGACGACGCCATCGCCGCAAGGCGGCTCTTGCTCGGCGTCTCTCGCTTGGAGTGCGTTAGTTTAAAAAGTGAGCTGCTAGTGCTTGTTGAATATGGGTTTAGATAGAAAAACTATCTGAAACCTTGAATTAAAAGGTACTAGCCGCTCACTTTTTTGTAAATAAACGCGCTAAGACTGGCTGCTGCTGCAGCTTTCTGAGAACATGCCTTCCCATGAAGCTACAAGATAGGACTTTCGTGGATGGTGCATCGGCCCAATGCTGGGAGCGCCGTTCTGCGCTGGTGCTGGCGGGCTCGCTGCTGGCGGTGCTAGCTGGCTGTTCCACCAAGCCCCGTCCCGCAGCGCAAGCCGGCGGCACGCGTTCGGCCCAGGCGCTCAATCTGGCTGATGATCTGCGCGAACCTCTGCTGGCGCGCACCATGCTGGTGGTCAACACGCCTTATACCTATGGCGGAAATTCCCCCGAAGGCGGCTTTGACTGCAGCGGCCTGATCCAGTGGGCGGTGGGCGGGATCACCGACAGTCGCCTGCCACGCACCACATCGCAGTGGGCACAGGTCAGCAGTCCCGTGCAGGGGCGATCCCTGATGCGCGGCGACTTTGTGTTCTTCAACACCCTGGGCAAGCCCCATTCGCATATGGGCATTTTTGTAGGCAACGGCCAGTTTGTGCACGCGCCGTCTTCTGGCGGCACGGTGCAGCGGGTGCGCATGGACAATGTCTACTTTGCCAAGCGCTTTACCGAGGCGCGCAGCATTTTTTCATGAGGCCGATGCCATAAAGAAAAGGGACTGCGCGGCAGTCTCTTTGTTTTTGATAGCGGATCACGCTTTCATTTCAAACACTTCAGGCCGATTCAAGCCACAAGCTGTGCCGGGTACTCGGTTGGCGGCGCAGGTGGAGCGGCCAGCGGCAGATTCCAGTCCATGGCATGCCAGGGGTGCTTGGCTTCGGTGACCCACTGGGCCACTTCCTCGGGGGTGAAGGCCTTGCCCAGCACATCGGAGCGGCCCTGGGCCTGCCACTGGGCCCGGCCCTGGGCATGGGCCTGGCCGAAGCTCAGCCAGCTGTCAAAGCACTGCTGGGCGCGCTGGGCGTTGAGCATCAGAATGTCCCAGTGCGTCTCTTCGTCCACCCATTCCAGCAAATAGGCGCAGCGCACAAAAAACGTGACCCGGGCGCATGCAAATGCCATGGCGGCGCGAGGATTGTCGCTGCGGTGCAGGCGTTGCAGATCCAGCATGAACCAGCGCTGACGCATGGCATCCGGCAATTGCTGGCGTATCTGCTCGTCGCCAAGATCGGTGCGCAGGCCCAGATGGTGCAGCACCATGGGGCGCAACTGCCTGGCCAGGGCTTCGTCGGCACCATGGAGCTGGCTGGCAAAGCCGCCTTGCATGGCGTGATAGGCCGTGGGATGGGCCAGCGCCAGAGCCCAGTTGCGCTCGGCGCTACCCGCCTGGTAGCTGATCATGTCGCCGCGGTTTTGGGCTACCTTCAGGTTGCTAAAGCCTCTGCGCAGCATCCAGAAGAACCAGGCCAGCAGCAGGCCCAGAAAAATCCACCAGCCACTCATGCCCGGCCTCCTGCACGCAAAGGCCGCTTGCGGGCCAGTTGCAGGGCCTGCTGCAGCGCTGCAGATTTGGGCATGCGCTCTATGACTTCGCCGTCCACGGCGTCCTTGCGGGCCACCACCATCCACTGCATCAGCGGTGTACGCAGAGGAAGCTGGGGCAGCAGATCCGGATGGTGGTTGAGCAGCCACAGCTGCTCGCTCTCGCTGTGCAACTCGGCCACGGTGCACCAGGGCGTCAGCTGCGAGTTCTCGGCCAATATCTCGGGCGGGCGACGCACAATACCCATGGCCAGTGCGTCGTGCGGAGCTTCGCCGTTGAGCTGCAGATGGTTGAGCAGGGCCACCACGTCGGGCGCATAGCGCGCAATCGGCGGGCGGTTTTGCTTGCCCTTGATCTGCTCGATCTGCAGACTGCCGTCTTTTTGCATCATGGCATTGACGGTGATGCGTGGCTGCGCCGAGCCCGTGCGGTAGCTGAACAAGCGCATCTTGCCGGACTCCAGGCCGCTGGCGTAATGCTCGCCATAGCCGCCGTTGAAGTGCTTGCGGTCCGAGAACTGCCCCACGCAATGGCCCATCATCTGGCTCTCATAAGCCATTTCCTGGCGCAACTGCGGACTCTTGGCGTCGAACTCCACAAAGATGCCCAACTGCCCGCGCACAATGCCGTGCACGGCATTCTTGGAATGCTCCAGCCAGCCCGTGCTCTGTTTTTTCTCAAAGGCCAGATGCTCCAGCGTCCAGCGCGCCAGGGCCTGAGGGCAGTTCACGCGCTGCAGCTTGCCTTGCAGCGAAGTGCCTTTGCGGGTGGAGAGAAACTCCACCAAGCGTGTCTCCAGCGCCAGCACCATGGCTGCATCCGGCTCTATCCACCACAGGTCGGGCAGATCAACGCCCATGGCCTTCTTGCCCAGCCGCTCCAGCGCCCAGGCTGGCGGTTCCTGGCGGCCCAGCAGCAGCTGCAAGCCATGTGCATTGGCAATGCGTTGCAGCACGGGGGGCTCGGTCTGCAGATTGCCAATCACATGGCGGTAGAAATGGTTGGCCAGCCAGGCCGAAATCTCGGGCGCATCGCCGCGTGCGGCGCTGCGCTTGGCGATGGCGTCCTTGATGGCCGGTGCGTTGACCACATCGCGGGCCTGATAGGCGCTGGCGGCGGCTGTGTTGGCTTGGGTTTGACTCACCAAAATTTCCACCATGGCTTGCGGCCGGATGCGGCTTGGCCGCTGGCCGCAGCCTCACGTTCGGCCAGCTTGCGTTCGGTGCGCTCAATGCACTCGCGCGATACGCGGCGCTCGCTCTCGTCGCCGTCGCTGTCTTTGTCCAGATAGCTTTGGGCTTGCTGGTGCAGGGCCAGAGCTTCCTCCAGCAGCTCGGGATAGGCTTCCAGTGCGCAGGCCAGCCGGCGCAGCGGGTAGCAGTCCCGCAGGGCAATGACTTCCTGCTGGTGGCTGCGCAGACGTGGCAGCACCAGCTCGGGGCGGGTGCTGGAGAAAAAATCCAGCATAGCCATCAGTGCGGCCAGATAGTCGCGGCGTTCGCTGCGCTGTTCGGTTTCGTCAAGCTCGTGAAACCATTGATCCAGGCGCTCCGTCCAGATGCTGATTTCGTCATCGCGGTCCAGCCGGTACAGCGCGTAAGCGACAGAGGGCAGGTAGCGGGGCGGATCATGGCGGCCATAGCCATGCTCCTGCGCAAAATGCCACAGGCGCTCGGCCTCCATCACCGTCAGGCTGTAGTCCTCCTTGCCAATCGCGCACCACACCAGGCTGTTGTGATGCTCGGCAAACGGGCTGCTGGCCAGGCCTTGGTGGTGCAGCGCAGCGGCTTCGTCGTAGCGATTCTGAAAGCGGTATTTGATCGCCAGGTTGTTGCACAGCATGGAGTACACATGCACATCGGCATCCTTGAAGGCTCCCTGGCCCGTAGACCAGAAGCTCTCAAAGCGTCGCAAGCTTTCTTCGTAGTAGCGCAAGGCCAGCTGGCTGCGCACTTCGCTGGGCGGCAGCTTTTTCTTGCCGCCCAGCAGCGGGGCCAGTTCTTCATCGTGGTCCAGCGTCACCCCGACGGCATAGCACCAATGGGCGCCGTAGGCCTCGGGGAAAGGGCGGGCCAGTGCTTCCTCCAGCGGCAACACGGCAAAGCGCGCTGCCCAGAGCGCGGCCAGCTTGTCGCCGTCGGCCAGATCCGGGCGCTGGCCCACGGATTGCTCGAGCAAGGGCAAGGCTTTTTCCAGCTGGCGCTTGGCGGCATGGCGCATGCCCTGTGTCATGGCGAGCAGGATGTTCTGCGGCTCGCGTGCGCGTACGAAATCCAGGTAGAAATCGGCGTTGCGGCTTGGCATCTTCTCCTGCGCAAACAGATAGTGCATATCGGTATCTGCGTGGACCATGGCCAGAATCAGCGCCCAGGTGATGGCGCGACCGGTGCCGGCATCGACATCGCTGTCAAAGCGCTGCTGAGCCAGCTTACAGGCGGCGACGGCAGAGATGGGGCGGGCGTGCATCACGCTCTCCAGCGCCAGGGCCGCGGCCTCGTCCAGACGGTCGGCCTGCACCAGCCATTCCAGATGCAAGGCGCTGAAAGGATCGCCCTGGTCATCGGTCAGGCTCACGCGCCCCAGCGGGGCCAGCTGCAAAGCGGCTTCCAGCTGGCCTGCCAGCGCACAGGCCTGGGCCTGCAGCCGCACAACCCTGACTTTGCGATGGGCCTTGATGGCTGGCGAGGGCGGCGGGTTTTCCGTGCGCTGCAATTGCTGCTCGCAGGCCATGAGCAGCGAAGGCAGACTGGCCGTGGCAACGGGCAGGGCGCGGTCGGCCAGTTCCATCCATTGCTCAAAGTCCACCTCCTGCTCGGGGGCGGCATCGCGCAGCGTCTGGATGGCGTTTTGCACATGGCCGGTGGCTGCGCCGGCATTGCCGCGTTTCTGGGCCAGCTCGGCCTTGCGCACCAGGGCCATGGCATCGCCATGGGCCAGATGAGCCTCGTTGTCCGGGTTGGCGCGTTCGCGGGCGCGGTGCAGATCCACGCCCAGCTCGGCAATGTCCCAGGCCTGGGCTTCGTCGGTCATCCACTGCCAGCCGTGCCAGTAGCGATCGGTATCGATGTCCGCCGGCAGCTGGGCAATGGCCTGGGCTGCGGGTAGGAGCAACGCAATGGCCGATGCCTTGTCAAAGCCCAGACGGCTCTGGATATCGCTGAGCGCAATGCGCACCTGTGCATCGGCCGGGCGACGCTCGTCGGACTGCAAGGCGTTTTGGCGATGCGTCTGCAAAAAACGATTGGCAATCTCGGGCTTGTCCAGCATCAGCCAGAAATCGTGCACGCGCTCCAGATCATTGACATTGGCGGGGGCAAAACTCTGCTGCTCCATCAACTCTGCGGCAGCCGCCATGCGGTCCTCGCGATTGATGGCGGACTGGTCTTCGTCGTAATCGTTGAGCAGCTCGTGGGCCTGGTCGATAAAGGCGTGCAGGGCATCGCCCTGCAGAACGGCTGCATTGCTGGGTTGGTTCATGGTGTCCTGATCAGGAAGCGCGAGGCCATCGCAGGCATGGCAAGGCCTCAACAGGCCTTCATACTATCTGTGGATTTTTGCCGATATTTCGTTGGTAACGGTGTTTAACCTTCTGTTACTTGCGCAGTTCGGGTCTTGACAGAACGCAAAAAGCCTGACGGAGAAGACTCCCCGTCAGGCTTGTAGATGGGCGCTTGCGCGCCGGTGCGACGAAGCGCAGAAAGTGGGCGCTCAGTCCTTGAGCACAACCTCGCCGCGCAGCGTGTAGGCCTTGGCTTCGGTAATTTTGACATCGACCAGCTGGCCGATCAGGCGTTCGTTGCCGGGGAAGTTGACCACGCGGTTGCATTCGGTGCGGCCCATCAGCTCGCTGCCGTCGCGTTTGCTCAGGCCTTCGACCAGCAAACGCTGCACGGTGCCCAGGCGTTCTTCGCTGATTTCCTTGATGTTGTTGTTGATCACGGCCTGCAGCTCATGCAGGCGGCGCAGCTTGACTTCGTGCGGCGTGTCGTCGTGCAGATTGGCAGCGGGCGTGCCGGGGCGGGGGCTGAAGATGAAGCTGAACGAGTTGTCAAAGCGCACATCGTGGATGAGCTTCATCATCTTCTGGAAGTCTTCTTCCGTCTCGCCGGGAAAACCCACGATGAAGTCGCTGCTCATGGCCAGATCCGGGCGGATGGCGCGCAGCTTGCGAATCGTGCTCTTGTATTCCATAGCCGTGTAGCCGCGCTTCATGGCCATCAGAATCTTGTCCGAGCCGTGCTGCACGGGCAGGTGCAGATGGCTGACCAGCTTGGGCAGCTTGGCGTAGGCTTCGATCAGGCGTGGCGTGAACTCGTTGGGGTGGCTGGTGGTGTAGCGTATGCGTTCGATGCCGGGGATTTCGGACACGTATTCCAGCAGCAGGGCGAAGTCGGCAATCTCGGCCGTGTCGCCCATCTTGCCCAGATAGGCGTTGACGTTCTGGCCCAGCAGCGTGACTTCCTTGACGCCCTGGTCGGCCAGACCGGCCACTTCCACCAGCACGTCTTCAAACGGACGACTGACTTCTTCGCCGCGCGTATAGGGCACGACGCAGTAGCTGCAGTACTTGGAGCAGCCTTCCATGATGGAGACAAAGGCCGAAGCGCCTTCGACACGGGCGGGCGGCAGGTGGTCGAACTTCTCGATCTCGGGGAAGGAGATATCGACCTGGGGCTTGGCCTTGGCCGCGCGGGCGTTCAACAGATCGGGCAGGCGGTGCAGGGTTTGCGGGCCGAAGACCACGTCCACATAGGGCGCACGCTTGATGATTTCTTCGCCTTCCTGGCTGGCCACGCAGCCGCCCACGCCGATCAGCACGCCTTTTTCCTTGAGGTGCTTGATGCGGCCCAGATCGCTGAACACTTTCTCTTGCGCCTTCTCGCGCACCGAGCAGGTGTTGAACAGGATCAGGTCGGCTTCTTCCACGTCCTGCGTGGGCTCATAGCCCTGGGCGGCGCCCAGCACGTCGGCCATCTTGTCCGAGTCGTACTCGTTCATCTGGCAGCCAAAGGTTTTGATGAAGACTTTTTTGCTCATGGGGAATACTCGTTGTCGCTGCAGCCGGTGGCGGCTGCAATCACGAAAGTCATAGCAGCTAGCGCATGCCTGAATTTGGTTTTAATGGATAAATGCCATGAACTGATTACGCAGCGTGCGCAAGCAGCTCCTCAATCCGTAGTGACAGCCTAGCTGCCGAAGATGCGCATCAGCCCGGTTTTGGGCTGGATGGGCTTGTACTTCTCGATCTCGGCCGGGGTCAGAATCCAGGCCGTGTGCAGGCCCAGGGTCTGGGGTTCGATCACATAGCCGACCAGCATTTTCTGGCCCACGTAGTTGTGGGCGAAAACAATGGTTCGCTCCTGGCTGAACAGGCGAAAGCCGGGCGTGGTGCGAACAGCCTGGCCGTTGATGGCGACTTCAGGAAAGTTGGTGACCGTCAGCTCGCCAAATAAGGCTGTGGGCGGAAAGTTGCGCGGCTCGTTGGAGGGCAGGCCCTGGGCCATGGCCGTCAGGCTGCCGGTGGCGGCCGCAGCCAGCAAGCCGGCGGCCAACAGGCGGCGGCCCGAGAAGAGAGCGGAGGTGCAGCGGTTCATGGTGTTTATCCAGGGGCTGGGTTCAGTGCAGACGGCGTCCGCACAGCAGCTGCGATTTTACGGACTTGGAGGCTGGGCAGGGGCGTGCTCAAGCTTTATCGCTGTCAGGTAGTGCGTGACCGCCCGGCGCATACAGGACCGCCTGCGGCGGGCGGCACAGGCCCCAGAAGCGCAAGCCCGTCAGCTCGGCCATGCGCACGCCCATGGCTGTGGGGGCCGAGATGGTGGCCAGCGCTGCCACGCCCAGCTTGGCGCATTTGCGCACCAGCTCGTGGCTGCCGCGGCTGGACAGCACCACAAAGCCCGGCTCGCTCAAGCGCGCAGTGCGCGCCAGGCGGCCCAGCAGCTTGTCCAGGGCGTTGTGGCGGCCCACGTCTTCCAGTACTTCGTGCAGCCGACCATCGAGCGTGGCCCAGCCGGCGGCGTGGATGGCGCCGGCCTGGGCATTGAGAATTTGTTTGGCCGCCAGCGCATCGATGGCGCTACAAACCGTTGTCACATCCACCTGGACCAGCCAGTCATGTGCGGGCAGGGGCGAAAAGTCCAGATCCAGTGCGGCAAAGCTTTCCACACCGCAGACGCCGCAGCCGGTGCGCCCTGTCATGCTGCGGCGGTGGTCCTTGAGGCGGGCAAAGCAGCGCGATGAAATCTCCAGCTGTACCTGCATGCCATCCATGCCGGCAGGCAGGCCGGCTGCTGCGGCAGCCACGGGCGTGACCTCGATGCCATAGCAGTCGGCAGCGCTGTCCAGAATGCCTTCGCTGAGTGCAAAACCCAGGGCAAAGTCTTCCAGATCCAGCGGCGTGCCCATCATCACGGCGTGGGAGATGCCGTTGAAAACCAGGGCAATCGGCACCTCGCTGGCCAGCACGCGATCCTGCGCCAGCGGCTCTTGCTGCAGCTGGTGGCGCTGCACGGCAAAGTGGCTGATTGCGGGGATGTGCGGCGGCGGGGTGCAGGCGCTGGGACTGGTGTCGGTCATGACTGCCATTATCGATTCAGCCCGCCGCAGTCTTCAATCCAGCAAGGCCATGCCCTTGATCTGGGCGAAGACCTGCTTGCCCGCCTGCAGCTGCAGTGCCTTGCAGGAGTGTCTGGTGATTCGGGCCAGCAGCCGGGCCGAGCCTTTTTGCAGCGACACCATGACCTGGCCCGGACCGTCCTCGCGCAGGTCCAGTACTTGGCAGGGCAGGATGTTGAGAATGCTGCTGCCTTCGGCGCGCGTCAGGCTCAGGCTGACATCGCGGGCTTGCACGCGCAGTTGCACCTGGCTGCCTATGGGCCTGGGGCGTGCCATGACCAATTGCAGCTGGCCGCCGTCAAAGCTCAGCGTGCTCAGGTAGTCGACCATGTCGTGGGTCTGCACGGTGGCATGGATCACGCTGGAGGCCAGATCGCCTTGTGTCAGCGGCAGATCCAGGCGGGAGAGCAAAGCGGTCAGCGGGCCTTGGGCCACCACCCGGCCGCTTTCGAGTAGCACCAGGTGCTGGGCCAGGCGCGCCACCTCGTCCATGGAGTGGCTGACATAGACGATGGGAATCTGCAGATGGCGCTGCAACTGTTCCAGATAGGGCAATACCTCGGCCTTGCGCTGGGCATCGAGTGCGGCCAGCGGCTCGTCCATCAGCAGCACCTGGGGACTGGTGGCCAGCGCCCGGGCAATCGCCACGCGCTGTCGCTCTCCGCCAGACAGCGTGGCCGGCATGCGATCCATCAGATGGCCTATGCCCAGCAGCTCCACGGCCCGTTCCTTGGAGACCTGGCGGCGCTCTACCGGCGTACGCTTCATCCCGTAGTCGATGTTTTTCTGCACCGACAAATGCGCAAACAGGCTGGCTTCCTGAAATACATAGCCCAGCGCCCGCTGGTACGTGGGCAGCCAATGGCCGCTGGCGTCGTCTTGCCACAGGGCCTCATTGACGGCAACCCGGCCCAGGGCGCGCTCCAGCCCGGCCAGGCTGCGCAGGCAGCTGGTCTTGCCGCAGCCGGAGGGGCCGAACAAGGCGGTCACGCCCTGGCCCGGCAGTTCCAGATCGACATTCAGTTCGAAGTCTGTGCGTTGCAATTGCAGGCGGGCGGCGATGAAGGGGGAGGTGCTCATGTGCGACGCTTTCTTTTGCCGCCGGGCCGCCCCAAGGCAAATAGCGGCCCCCTTGGGGGGCAGCGGCTACACGTGAGTAGAGCAAGCGTGGGGATCATTTTTTGGGCTGCAGCCAGTTCAGCGCCAGCAGCACGATAAAGGAGAACACCACCATGCCGGCCGCCAGCAGGTGGGCGTGGCCGTACTCCATGGCTTCCACATGGTCGTAGATCTGTACCGAGACCACGCGCGTCACGCCGGGGATGTTGCCGCCCAGCATCAGCACCACGCCAAATTCGCCCACGGTGTGGGCAAAGGTCAGCACGGCGGCGGTGATGAAACCGGGCTTGGCCAGCGGCAGGGCTACGGTCAGAAATCGGTCCAGCGGGCTGGCACCCAGGCTGGCGGCCGCTTCCATGGGGCGTGTACCAAGGGCTTCAAAGGCGCGCTGCAACGGCTGGACGGTGAATGGCATGGAATAGATCAGCGAGCCGACCACCAGCCCGGCAAAGGTGAAGGGCAGGTTGCCAATGCCCAGCGATTGGGTGAGTTGACCGATCGGACCATGGGGGCCCATGGTGACCAGCAGATAAAAGCCGATCACCGTGGGCGGCAGCACCAGGGGCAGGGCGACCACGGCGCCAATCGGTCCGGCCCAGCGCGAGCGCGTGTGGGCCAGCCACCAGGCCAGGGGCGTGCACAGCAGCATCAGCAGCACGGTGGTGACGCTGGCAAGTTTGAGCGTGAGCCAGATGGCGGCGTAGTCTTCGGCGGTCAGTTGCATGAAACCCAAAAAAAGAACCCCTGACCGTGCCAGCTTAGCCCAGCACCGCCAAGGGAAGAGCGAAATCTTTGCGGCCTGGTTTGAGGCAGAAAACTGCCTCAAACCCTTTTATTGCAAGCGTCAGAAGCTATAACCGTAGGAGCGGATGATTTCCTGTGCCTTGGGGCTGCGCAGGTACTTCATGAGTGCCGAGGCGGCTTCGTTGTCCTTGGCGCTGTTGAGCACAATCGCGTCCTGGCGGATGGGCTCGTGCATATTGGCCGGCACTTGCCAGGCCGAGCCTTCGCGGATCTTGCCGTTTTCCATGACTTGCGACAAAGCCACAAAGCCCAGCTGCGCATTGCCCGTGGCGGCGAACTGGTAGGTCTGGGCAATGTTCTCGCCCATGACGACCTTGGGCTGCACTTGCGAGGTCAGGTTCAGCTTGTTCAGAACTTCCATGGCTGCCGTGCCATAGGGTGCGAGCTTGGGGTTGGCAATCGCGATGTGCTTGTAATCGCCGGTTTTCAGGACGGCGCCCTTGTCATCCACATAGCCGGCCTTGGGGCTCCACAGCACCAGGGTGCCGATGGCATAGGTAAAGCGCGAATCGGCCAGGCCCTTGCCTTCCTTGGCAATCTTCTCGGGCGTTGTGTCGTCGGCGGCCAGCAGGATGCCGAAGGGCGCGCCATTGTTGATCTGGGCGTAGAACTTGCCGGTGGCGCCAAAAGACAGCTCGGCCTTGTGGCCGGTGTCCTTTTCAAACTCGGTGGCAATCTTCTTCATGGGGGCGGTGAAGTTGGCCGCCACGGCCACGGCCACCTCGGCCGCTTGCGCCTGCACGGACCACAAGCCCAGCACGGCCGAACTGGTCACGGTCGCGATCACGGCCGCAGAGCGTGCCAGTTGAAAGGAAAAACGCGAGGCAGGCAGAGCAGTCTGGGTCATGGAAATTTCGCTATTCATAAATGGAATAACGAGTGTAATCTTTTTTAATGCTCAAGGGCCAGCGAGGAAAATCCAAGGCAGGGCATGATGGCGCCCATGTCAGAAAAAGAATTTCACGAACAAGAGCAGCGCGAGACTTTTGACGCTGCCGGTCTGTCCAGCAATTCGCTGTCTCAGGCTTTGGGCTACGACATTGCCGACCGGCGCATCGCCATCCTGCGCGGCATAGCGCACAGCGGCTCCATCTCCCAGGCCGCACGCGATGTGGGCGTGAGCTACAAGGCCGCATGGCAGGCCATTGATACCCTGACCAACTTGGCGGGCGTGCCCCTGGTGGAGCGCAGCGTGGGCGGCGCCGGTGGCGGCGGCGCACAGATCACGGCGGCCGGCGAATCCCTGCTGGCCACGGCCGAGACAATGGAGCGCATGCGCGCCGAAGTGCTGCAGCGCGTGCAAAGCGGGCAGAGCCCGGGCGACGCGCCTGCGGTGGTGAATCTGGGTCTGATGACCAGCATGCGCAACCAGTGGCCCTGCACCGTGCTCAAGGTCGAATCCCTGGGCGCCCAGATCCGCATGTGGCTGCGCCCTGCGGGTGAGACCGAAACGCAGTGGAGCATTGCCGCCCGCATCACCCCCGAGAGCTATGAGCTGCTGGGCCTGGCGCCCGGCGTTCCGGTGCTGGCGCTGTGCAAGGCCACGGCCGTCAAGGTTTTCAAAGGGCAGGAACGCCCCATGGCCGCCACGCAGGCCATCAATCTCTGGCCCGCACAGGTGCAGCGCGTGACGCGCGGCGCGGCATCGCTGGCCGATGAACCGGTGGCCTGTGACGAAGCCGTGTGCCGCCTGACTTGGGGCGCGCAGATTGTGGGCTTTGCCCCGGCCCAGAGCGGGCTGGATGCGCAAGACAGCGTCTGGCTGGAAGTGCCGGAAGCTGCCGTGGTGGTGGCGGTGACGGCATAAAAAACGCCGCCGACCCGTAGCGGGCGCGGCGGCGAAAAGGGAGGAATCTAAGAGGAAAGATTCCCTGAGGGTCCTCAATCGACCTTGAGTCCGATTTCCTTGATCAGCGGCGCAAAGCGCGCACGCTCCTTGGCGTGGTGGTCCACAAACTCCTGGCGGCCCATGCGCGGCTCGGGTGTGGCGCCCAGTCCTTGAATCACGTCGATCACATTCTTTTGTTCCAGCGCCTTGAGCACGCTGGCG
Organism: Comamonas aquatilis; assembly: GCF_965139575.1. Classification (NCBI taxonomy): domain Bacteria; kingdom Pseudomonadati; phylum Pseudomonadota; class Betaproteobacteria; order Burkholderiales; family Comamonadaceae; genus Comamonas; species Comamonas aquatilis. The sequence continues at coordinate 24,406 of NZ_CBCSIW010000005.1, forward strand.
CGCACGGCTTCCACCACGGGGGCGGGCGTGCCGGCCGGGGCGTAGATGCCGAACAGCGTATCGGCATCAAAACCGGGCAAGCCGCTTTCGGCCAGTGTGGGCACCTTGGGATAGAGGGGCGAGCGCTGCGGGCTGCCAATGGCCAGCAGCTTGAGCTTGCCGGCTTCCACCTGCTTGAGGCCGGGGCCTGGATCAAACCAGTACTGCAACTGGCCGCTGAGCACATCGGTCAGTGCCGGGCCGGCGCCTTTGTAGGGAACATGGGTGGCCTCGACCTTGGCAGCACGCTTGAACATTTCACCGGCCAGATGGGGCGAGCTGCCGGGGCCGGGCGAGCCATAGGACAGTTTGCCGGCATAGGCCTGCAGGTGTTTGACGAACTCGCCCACATTGCTGACCGGCACCGAGGGATTGGTCTCCAGGAACACATGGACGCGGGCCACAGCGGCCACGGGAATCAGGTCTTTTTCCGGGTTGAAGGGCAGCTTGCTGTAGATCAGCGGATTGATGCTGATGCCACCGCCCGAGCTCAGCAGCAGCGTGTAGCCGTCCTTGGGGGAGCGCACGGTTTCGCCGATGCCGATATTGCCGTTGGCTCCGGGCTTGTTGTCCACCACCACCGACTGGCCCAGGGCCTGGCTCATGGTGGGGGCGATTGCCCGGCCCATCACATCGGCGGCACCGCCGGGGGCGAAGTTCACCACCAGGCGGATGGGGCGCTCCGGCCATTTGTCATTGGCCAGGGCCGGGGCGGTGATGGCGCTGCAAAACAGGGCAGGAATGGCGGCCAGGCCCATGCGGCGCAGGCGGTTGATCGGCGGCATTTTTGCCATGAGGTCTGTCTCCTTGAGTGTTTTTATGTCGTTCGTCTAAGGGCGCGTCAGGCCACTTCCACTTCCACCACGATGGGGCGGGGGTGGGCAATGGCGGCCTGCAGGGCCAGGGCCAGCTGCGATGCATCCTCCACATGCATGCCGTCGCAGCCGTGGCCCTTGGCTAGGGCGACAAAGTTGATATCCGGCAGCTCCGTGCCTTCCACCTTCTCGCCGTCCCGGTAGCCAAAGACTTTGGAAAAATCCTGCAGCGCGGCATAGCGGCGGTTCTTGAGAATCACAAAGGTGATGGGCAGGCGCAGATTGGCGGCGCTCCACAAGGCCTGAATGGCGTACATGGCCGAGCCATCGCCGATTACTGCTATTACTTTTTTCTCGGGCTTGGCCAGGGCCACGCCCACGGCGGCGGGCATGCTGTGGCCCAGGCCGCCGCTGCACATGGTGAAGAAAGTCTCGCTGTGAAAAATCGGCAGATAGCTTTGAATCGTGGGCCGCGAGCTGGGCGCCTCTTCCACGATGATGCTCAGCGGATCACGCACGCTGGCCAGGGTGTGCATGGCAAAGGCAACCGACATGCGTTCACCCGCCGCCGGAGCCGCAGGCACGGGCGCGGTAGGCTTGCGGGCCGGCGCTTGGCGCTGGGTGATGTGCGGGCGGGCCAGCAGTTCCTGCACGCCCAGGCGGATATTGCCCACGGCGGCCGTGCCCACGGGGGCCCAGGCGGCAATGGCCGGGTCTTCAATCAGCTGAAACAGCTCAGAGCCTGCGGGAATAAAGGGGCCGGCGCCTTCCACGTGGTAGGTGAAAGCGGCAGCACCCACGGCAAAAATCGCATCGTGTGCGCCCAGCAACTCCACCATGCGCTCGCGCATGGCAGGCAGAAAGCCGGCAAACAGCGGGTGATCTTCGGGAAAGCTGCAGCGCCCGCTCATGGGAGCCACAAACACACGGGCCTGGTGGCGCTCGGCCAGGGCCACCACCTCATCCCAGGCCTGGCCACGATCCACGGCGGCGCCCACCACCAAAGCGGGAGATCGTGCAGCGTCCAGCGCATCGCCGATCAGGCTCAGGGTGTGCGGGTTGGCTCGGGCCTCGAAGCCCACATGGCGCAAGGTGATGGGCTCGCAGGGCTTGTCCCAGTCATCGGCAGGAATCGAGACAAACACCGGGCCGCGTGGCTCCTGCATTGCGATGTAGTAGGCGCGGGCCAGAGCCTGGGGCACGTCTTCGGCGCGGGCCGGCTCGCAGCTCCACTTCACATAGGGCTTGGGCAGCTCGGCGGCATCGCGCGAGTGCAAAAACGGATCGAACTGCAGCAGCGAGCGGGCCTGCTGGCCCGCCGTGATGATCATGGGGGTGCGGTTCTTGAAGGCCGTGAAGATATTGGCCATGGCATGGCCCACGCCTGCGGCCGAATGCAGATTCACAAAACTGGCCTGGCGTGTGGCCTGTGCATAACCATCGGCCATGCCCACGACCACGGCTTCCTGCAGGCCCAGCTCGTACGAGAAATCCTCGGGATAGTCGCGAAACAGCGGCAGCTCGGTAGAGCCCGGGTTGCCGAAAATACGGGTCATGCCCAGCTCGCGCAGCATAGCAATCACGGCGTGGCGCACGGTATGGTTTGGCTGTTCGGCTTGTGCCAGGGCGGTTTGGTGGGAGGTGGTGACTTGCAAAACAATCGTCCTGTTGGGAACTGAGAGGGGAGCTCAAGCGCTTGGGCGTCATCTTGCAGGGCGGCATAATTTCCAGCAATTGAATAAAACATCTAAGAGATATTCGTTTTATGGATATATCAGGCCTGGATCTCAATCTGCTGCGCGTGTTTGACGTGGTGTTTCGCCATGGCAGCGTCAGCCGTGCCGCACAGGAGCTGGGCATGTCCCAGCCGGCGGCCAGCCAGGCGGTGACGCGGCTGCGTCAGTTGCTGGGCGATCCCTTGTTTGAGCGCATGCACGGCGGCGTAAGGCCCACGCCGCGTGCCGAGCGGTTGGCGCTGGCAGTGCGCGCCGCCCTGGCCACGCTGGAAGTGGCGCTGGCCGAGGCCCATGCCTTTGAGCCGCAGCAGGCGCAAAAGCGTTTTCGCATTCATCTCAGCGATATTGGCGAGGCGCGGTTCTTGCCGCCGCTGATGTGGGCGCTGCGCGAGCAGGCTCCCCATGTACAGCTGGAGACCTTGCCCATGGCCATGACCGAGATTGCCGATGCGCTGGATCGCGGCTCGCTGGATATCGCCATCGGTTTTCTGCCCGGGGTGACGGGCACGCAACAAACCGTGCTGCTGTCGGATCACTATGCGGTGCTGCTGCGCAAAGAGCACCCGGTGCTGCAGGTGTTGCAAGACGGGCGGCTCAGCCCGGAAAATCTGCGGTCGCTGGAGTTTGTGGCCGTACGCTCCCATTCCGAAACCTTGCGCATTTTGCAGGCGCTGGATCTGCAGCAGCAGATACGGCTGTCAGCGGCCCATTTCATGGCCGTGCCCTCCATCGTGCGCCAGACGGATCTGGCCGTGATCATGCCGGCCGAGATTGCCGATACCTTTGAGCGCCAGGGCGGCTATGCGGTGGTGCAGGCCGATCTGCCGGCAAGCGCGTTCGATGTCTCGCTGCATTGGAGCTGGCGCTTTGCGCAGGAGCCGGCCAACCAGTGGCTGCGATCGCTGGTGGTCGAAGTTTTCAGGCAGCGGGCTTGAGGACTTGGCATAAAAAAAGCGCCAAAGCTTTTTAAAGCTCTGGCGCTTGATGCATCAGCAGTAGCTGCTATGTTTATTGAAGTTCCTTGCCCTTGAGCTCGGGAATCAGAAAGGCCGTGGCAATCATGTCCAGCACATAGATGGCGGCCAGCAGGGCGATGGCCACCTGAAAGGAGTAGGCCATGGCGATTGCACCCACCACCACCGGGCCAAAGCCACCCACGGCGCGGCCGATGTTGAACAGCACGTTCTGTGCGGTGGCGCGGGCTGCGGTGGGGTAGGCCTCGCTGATGACGGCGCCATAGCCGCCCATCATGCCGTTGACGCACAGGCCCATGATGGCGCCCACCCACAGCATGGCCGTGGGGTCGGTCAGCTGGGAATAGGCCAGTACCGAGATCACCGAGCCGACCTGGAAGATCAGGAAGGTGGGCTTGCGGCCGATGCGGTCGGCCAATTGGCCGAAGACCCAGATGCCGACGGACATGCCGATGATGGTGACCGCCGTCCACATTGAGGACTTGGTCAGGCTGAAGCCCATTTGCTTGGACAGAAAGCTGGGCATCCAGATCATGATGCCGTAGTAGCCGAAGTTCTGCACCGAGGTCAGCACGATCACGCCCAGGCTGACCTTGAGCGTGGCTTTGTCCTTGACCAGCAGCTTCAGGCAATGCAGGGCCGAGGGCTGCTCTTTCTTGTTGCGGGCCACGAACACTTCGGGCTCGTGCAGCTTGTTGCGTATGACCCAGGCCACGATGGCGGGAATCACGCCCACGAGGAACATGCCGCGCCAGCCGATCAGGGGCAGCAGCAGCGGGGTCAGCAGGGCTGCACCCAGCACGCCCACTTGCCAGCCCAGCGCTACATAGGACGAGACGCGGGCACGGTGGCGGGCCGGCCAGGCTTCGGCGGCCAAGGCCATGCCGATGCCGAACTCGCCACCCAGGCCTATGCCGGCAATGGTGCGGTAAATCAGCAAGTCCCAATAGCCTTGGGCAAAAGCGCACAGGCCGGTGAAGACGGCAAACAGCACGATGGTCCAGGTCAGCACGCGGATGCGGCCGTAGCGGTCGCTGAGCATGCCGAACACAATGCCGCCGAACACGGCGCCGATCAGCGTCCAGGTCACCAGCGAGCCGGCCTGGCCGGGAGTGAGGTTCAGGTCTGCAGAGATGGCCGAGAGCATGAAGCCCAGAATCAGCAGGTCAAAGCCGTCCATGGCGTAGCCGACGGCCGAGCCCATGAGTGCCTTCCAGCTGTATCCGTCGACTTGTGTTGGGGCGCTGCCAGCTTGTGCGGCGCCATGGGTGTTTGAGGTCACGGGATCATCCTTGAGCGAGAGATCAGGACGTTTTCCGGTGCCCATCGGCAAGCTGCAGAAAAAGCGCAGCCCTCACTGGTGGGATGACCAGTGCGCGGGCACGCTGCGCGCGTGCAGCATCCTTGGGGTGCAAGGGGCACGAGAAAGAGTCCTGAAGGGGAGGGGTGAGAGAGCGGGAGCAGGGCATCGCCGCTGCGCAACAGGCAGAGCGGTGGCCATGCGGCCTCTGTAAAAAGCGAAAAGCCCCAAGAGCGTGAGCGCTTGGGGCTTGAATTTGGTGGTCGTAGCGGGACTCGAACCTGCGACATCAGCATTATGAATGCTGCGCTCTAACCAACTGAGCTATACGACCGACAGTCCGGTATTCTAATGCCAAAAATTCAGCTTTTCAGCCAAAGTCAGAATTTTTTGATGTGATCAAAAAGATCGGACATGAAAAAACCGCAGTGTTCATCAGAGCACTGCGGTTTTCTGTTTGGTGGTCGAGGCGGGACTTGAACCTGCGACATCAGCATTATGAATGCTGCGCTCTAACCAACTGAGCTACACGACCTGGAGCCAGCGATTATATACCAAATTACTGGTGGGTGAAATGGGCTGGGCGCTTGTTGACGAAGGCGTCCATGCCTTCCTTCTGATCCTGCGTGGCAAACAGCGCGTGGAACAGGCGACGTTCGAACATCACGCCATCCGACAGGCTGCTTTCAAATGCGCGGTTCACGGACTCCTTGGCCGCCATGACGGCCAGTTGCGAGAAGCCGCTGATGATGATGGCTGCGCCCAGGGCTTCTTCCATCATCTTGTCCAGCGGCACCACGCGGCTGACCAGACCGGCGCGCTCGGCTTCCGTGGCATCCATCATGCGGGCGGTCAGCGTCATGTCCATGGCCTTGGCTTTGCCCACGGCGCGGGGCAGGCGCTGCGTGCCGCCGGCGCCGGGAATCACGCCCAGCTTGATTTCGGGCTGGCCGAACTTGGCGTTGTCGGCGGCGATGATGAAGTCGCACATCATGGCCAGCTCGCAGCCGCCGCCCAGGGCGAAGCCGCTGACGGCGGCAATCACGGGCTTGCGAATGCTGCGAATGGTTTCCCAGTTGCGGGTGATGTAGTCGCCGCCGTAGGCGTCGGCAAAGCTGTACTGGGCCATGGCGCCGATGTCGGCACCGGCGGCAAAGGCTTTTTCGCTGCCGTTGATGATCATGCAGCCAATGCTTTTATCGGCGTCGAACTTCTTCAGGGCATCGCCCAGCTCGTTCATCAGCTGGTCGTTCAAGGCGTTGAGCTGCTTGGGGCGGTTCAAGGTGATGATGCCGACCTTGTCCGCTTCAACGCGCACTTCAATGGTTTCGTATGCCAAGGTTGTCTCCTGAGGGTGTTCTGAAGGTTTGGGTTGCAGATGCCAAGAATAACTGCTGTTGCCGCACAGATGCCAGGGTGCCCGGGCCGCTGTACGGCGATCGGCGTCAGGCCGCAACAGCTGCCACAGCGGCAACTGGGGCGGCTGAGCCGCTCAGCCAAAGCTCGCAAGCGGCCTTGTCGCTCACTTCCAGGCCCAGGTTGCTGATGGGCGCGGCTGGCGCATTGGCGCTATTTGCATCCTCGGCGACGGGTTTTGCCGGCTGCGGCTCCAGGGCCAGCTGCAGTGTCAGAATCTGCTTGTCGCGTGCCACCCAGGCGGTGACCTGATTCGCGTCGCCGGCGTAGAGCAGCAAATCGTCCAGTTTGGCGATGCGCCAGCGCTGCTCCTGGGCCTCGACGGCCAGCCATTCGTCGCCGGCCATCATGCCGGCCTGCTCGGCCAGACCGCCGCGTAGCACGGTCTTGACCTGCACGCTATGGTTTTCCTGAACGCGCAGGCCCAGCTTCTGCGCCAGCTGCGCAGGTTCGGCCTTGGCCTTGATGCCGTGCTTGGCCAGCAGCTCGGCCAGCGGCAGATCGTCTGTGCCATGCACCCATTGCAGCAGCTGCTGGGCCAATGACACGCCGGTCAGCTCGCTGACCACGGCCACCACGTCGGCTTCGGTCATGGGGCCGCCATCGCAGCGCTGCCACAGCCCGCGCATCACATCGTCCAGCGACGCGCCGTGCTGGCGCAGGCTCAGGTCAAGGCACAGGGCGACCAGCGAGCCCTTGGTGTAGTAGCTCACGGTGTGGTTGGCCGTGTTCTCGTCCTGGCGGTAGTACTTGACCCAGGCGTCAAAGCTGGCCTCGGCCACCGATTGCAGCTGGCGTCCCGGCGTCTGCAGCACCTGGTTGATGGTGCGGGTGATGAGCTTGAGGTATTGGGCGCTGTCGATCAGCCCTGCGCGGCGCAGGAACAGGTCGTCGTAATAGCTGGTGAAGCCCTCGAAGAACCACAGCAGCTCGGTGTAGTTTTCCTGTTCGTAGTCATAGCGGGCGAATTCGCCAGGGCGCAGGCGTTTGACGTTCCAGGTGTGAAAGTACTCGTGGCTGATCAGACCCAGCAGCGTGGTGTAACCCTCGCTGGCCTTGGCTTGGCCGGGGCCGGTGTGTTTTCGCGGCAGATCGCTGCGGCCGCAGATCAGGGCGGTGGAGTTGCGATGCTCCAGTCCGCCATAGCCGTCGTCCACCACATTGAGCATGAAGACATAGCGCTCCATGGGCGGGCGGCTGCCATCGGCATGCCAGAAGGCAATTTCCGCTTCGCAGATTTTCTGGGTGTCAGCCAGCAGGCGCCGACCGTCAAAGCTGGGGGCGGCTCCTGCCACCACAAATTCATGCGGCACGCCGCCGGCCACAAATTCACCGCGCCAGAACCTGCCCATCTCGACGGGGCAGTCCACCAGCTCGTCGTAATGGGCTGCGGTATAGAGGCCAAAGCCCTGGCCGTCTACCTGGGCGGCCGCGAGGCCGGTGGCTACTTGCCAGTCTTGCGTGGCGGGGCTGCTCAGCAGCTCCAGCGCATGGGGGTTGTGCTCCTGGCCGTGCACGCGCAGGCACAGGCTGGTGCCGTTGAAAAAGCCGCGGCGGCGGTCCAGCCAGGCGGTGCGTACCGAGGTGTCATATGCGCAAACTTGATAGCTGATAGTGCAGACTGTATCTGCGTTGCAGCCGATTTTCCATTGATTCTTGCTCAGCTGTTCGACAGCGATGGGCTGGCCGCTCTGCGTGGCGCTCAGTGCTTGCAGGTTCTTGGAAAACTCGCGCACCAGATAACTGCCGGGAATCCAGACCGGTAGCGACAGCAGCTGCCCGGCTGCCGGGTGTTCCAGATGCAGGGTGACATCAAAAATATGAGCGTCCACCGCGCTGGCCTGCACGGTATAGCGAATCAAAGAGGCGGGGGCAACAGCCATGGCGGCTCCAAAAAAGAGGCCAGGGCATTGCACGGCCTGTGCTGCCCCGGCCAGGGTTCGCTTGATGCGACCGAGCGCCAAAGCGCCCAGAGGTGAATGGTGTCCAGCTTACTTGGCGGCCAGGTGCTTTTCCACTTCAGCAGCCGAGATGGCTCCGGGAACGCGCACATTGTTGGCAAAGATGATGGTGGGCGTGCCCGTGATCTTGTATTTGCGGCCGAATGCCACGTTGCGCTGAATGGCGGCAGGATCGCACTGGGCCGCGGGAGCGTTCTTGCTGTTGAGCATTTGCTCATGCCAGGCCTTGGCCGGGTCCTTGGCGCACCAGATATTGCGCGACTTGTCGGCCGAGTCCGGACTCAGGATAGGGTAGAGAAAGAGGTAGATCGTGACGTTGTCCACGCTCTGCATGTCTTTTTCAAAGCGCTTGCAGTAACCGCAGTTAGGGTCTTCGAACACGGCCATCTTGCGCTCGCCCTTGCCGTGCACGATGGTGATGGCGTCCTTGAGCGGCAATTGCTTGAAATCGACCGCCGTCAGCTGGTTCATGCGGTCTTCGGTCAGATTGCGTCTGGCCTTGGTGTCGATCAGCTCGCCCTGGATCAGATAGTTGCCCTTGGCATCGGTGTAGAAGATGTCGGTGCCTACGCGGACCTCGTACAGACCGGCCATGGGGGTGGAGCGCACCTCATCGATCTTCTCGAGCTGGGGAATGCGCTCGGTCAGCGTCTTTTTGAGATTGGCATCCTGGGCATGCACGCTCAGGCCGAAGGTCAGGCTGGCGGTGGCCAGCAGGCAGGCAACAAGTTTCATAGAGCAAGTATGGGGCCGCGCTGGGCACGGCCGACCTTAGGTATTTCTTATTTCTGCCGCCCAGGCCCGGGTGAATCCAGGGCCTGGGCGGCAGGGCATGCGCTTTGGAGTGGCTTGGGGCCCAAGGGTTCCCCGGATCGACCGGGGAGGCCAGGGCTCAGAGCAGACCCATGGCCTGTTTGGCCATCCAGGACTTGAGCGGGCCGCTGCGCTCGAAACCCTTCATGCCCCAGTTGCGCAGCATTTGCATGGGCACTTCGGGGCGGGCAAACAGCTGCTGCAGGCCGTCCATGGCCAGACCCATGGGGGCCAAAGCAGCCTTGCGCTCGCGTTCGTATTGGCGCAGCAGTTTGGTGTCTGCCGTGCTGCGCCAATAGTCGCGCTCCTGCAGCACGCGGGCCAGCGTCTGTGCGTCGGCCAGGCCCAGGTTCAAGCCCTGTCCTGCCAGCGGGTGCACGTTATGGGCGGCGTCGCCGGCCAGCACCCAGCTGCGCGGGGTGCGTGAGGCATCCATCTGGGTACCGCACCAGCGGTCGGCCACGGCCTGCTGCAGCGGCCAGGCGGCGCGCGGGGCAATTTCCTGCAGCTCGCCCAGGGCGTATTGGCTGATGGTCTGCAGGCGCACGGCAAAAGTCTCTTCGTCGCTGTGCAGCCACTCTTGCACCAGGCTTTGTTGCAAGGACCAGACCACGGCCACCTCGTTGCCTTCGGGGCCGGCCAGAGGCAGCAAGGCCAGAATGCCTTCGGGCGTGAACCACTGGCGCGCAATGCCGCCGTGGGGCAGTTCACAGCGCAGGCGGGTGGCAATCGCACTCTGGGAATAAGGGGTGACGGAAAAATCCACGCCGAACTCGGCACGCGTGCTGCTGGCGCGGCCTTCGCAGATGGCGGTCAGCGCTGCGGGCACGGGCTCTTTGACGATTTCCACCTGGGGCTGGTAGCGCACGGCTTCGGCCAGGCGCTGCTCCAGAGCGGGAACATCCACAATCCAGGCCAGCGCCTCCACCTCTTGCGAGGCCGCATCGAATTGCACCTGGCCGTCCAGATCGCCAAACACCTGCATGCCGGTCACCGGCGTGGCGTGCTCGTCATCTGGCCAGCAACGCAGGGACTCCAGCACCGTCTTGGAGCTGGCATTGAGAGCATAGGCCCGTACATCCCGTCCCTGGGCGTTGCGCTCTGCCGGTGCGACCAGTGCCACACGCAGGCGATCACGCGCCAGCAAAAGAGCCAAGGTCCGGCCCACAATGCCGGCTCCACGAATACATACATCAAAGGTTTGCGCCATGTCCGGCATTGTAGGAGGCGTGAGCCGGGCCTGTGTTCCTCGCGGATTGACCATTTTCGGGGTCCATCACCTGCATCAACTATGCTGTTGATAGCAGCTTGCGCTTGATGGGTAAGCGCTACAGGTCAAAATTGCTCCAACTTATCCGCACCTTCCTGCCATGACCGATACCAGTTACGACGTCCAAGGCCAGATCGCCCAGCTCTGGATTTACCCTGTCAAATCCTGCGCCGGCATTGCGGTGCAGCAGGCGCAGCTGAGCCGCCATGGCCTGCAATGGGACAGGCACTGGATGGTGGTGGACGGGCAGGGAGAATTCCTCACCCAGCGCACGCACCCGCGCATGGCGCTGATTCGCCCCGAAATCGGTACCGATCATTTGCGGCTCCACTTTCCGGGGCTGGATGCGCTGCAGCTGCCTTTGACAGCCCAAGGCGGCAAGCGCCGGGCCAGAGTCTGGAAGGATGTGGTGGACGCCTGGGATCTGGGCGAATGGGCGCAGCCGGCCAGTCAGTGGTTGAGTGCTGCGCTGCAGACCGATGCCCAACTGGTGCGCTTTGACCCGGAGCAACCCCGGCAAGCCAGCGAGCGCTGGGTAGGGCAGGACGATGCACCCACGCACTTTGCCGATGGCTACCCCTTGCTGGTGTTGAGCCAGGCCGCAGTGGACGAACTCAACGAGCGGCTGGAGCAGCAGGCCGAACCGGCCGTCGATGCCAGGCGTTTCAGGCCCAATATCGTGATTTCCGGTCTGGAGGCTCATGACGAAGACCGGGTGGAGTTGCTGCATCTGCTGGAGAGCGCGGGAGTCAGCCTGCGCCCTTGCAAGCCCTGCACACGCTGCCCCATTCCCGATATCGATCCCGATAGCGCCGTACCCGGCACGGCCGTGGGGCAGCTCATTCGCGGATACCGCCAGGATCCACGGGTGGAGGGTGCTATTACTTTTGGTATGAATGCCCTGGTGCTGGGCTTGCCGCCGGGCCGGGCGGCCACAGCCACTTTGCAGCTGGGTCAGTCTGTGGCCGGAAATTTGCGCTTCGATTGAGCCTCTGTTCAGGCGTTTTTGACCTCTCACGTCGCTCTCGCCGCTCAAGGTCTGATTCCGCCGCGCGCCTGCAGAGATTCGAGCCTCATTACAATCGGCATAGATTTCAGTGACAAAACCAGAATCCGACTCTGCAAACAGAGCGCGTCTGCGTCACATCTCTCCAGAACACCGAACACGCCTCAATGCGGATCGGGCACTTCGGCCACGATGGTGTGGTGCCAGGTAGTGCATTGATATCAAAGGAAATTTCCATGAGCCTCAAATGCGGCATCGTGGGCCTGCCCAATGTGGGCAAGTCCACTCTTTTCAACGCCCTGACCAAGGCCGGCATCGCCGCCGAGAACTATCCCTTCTGCACGATCGAGCCCAATACCGGCGTGGTGGAAGTGCCCGATCCGCGTCTGGATCAGCTGTCCGAGATCGTCAAGCCCGAGCGCATTGTTCCCGCCATCGTGGAATTTGTGGACATCGCGGGTCTGGTGGCGGGTGCCTCTCAGGGTGAAGGTCTGGGTAACCAGTTCCTGGCCCATATCCGCGAAACCGACGCCATCGTCAACGTGGTGCGCTGCTTTGAAGACCCCAACGTGATTCACGTGGCCAACAAGGTGGACCCGATTGCCGATATCGAAGTCATTCAGACCGAGCTGTGCCTGGCTGACATGTCCACAGTGGAAAAGGCAATTCATCGCTATAACAAGGCCGCTCGCTCAGGCACTGACAAGGATGCGGCCAAGATAGTTGCTCTGCTCACCCAGATTCAGACTGCGCTGAACGAAGGCAAGCCTGCTCGCACCGTGCCAGTCTCCAAGGAAGACGCTCCTTTGATCAAGCAGTTCTGCCTGATCACCGCCAAGCCCGCCATGTTTGTGGGTAACGTCTCGGAAGACGGCTTCGAGAACAACCCGCTGCTCGACCAGCTCAAGGCCTACGCCGAAGCCCAGGGTGCCCCTGTGGTCGCCGTCTGCGCCAAGATCGAGGCCGAAATGTCCGAGATGGAAGACGAAGACCGCGACATGTTCTTGGAAGAGTTGGGCTTGGAAGAGCCTGGCCTGAACCGCGTGATTCGTGCTGGCTTCAAGCTGCTGGGTCTGCAAACCTACTTCACCGCTGGCGTGAAGGAAGTGCGTGCCTGGACCGTGCCCATCGGCGCCACCGCCCCTCAAGCCGCTGGAGTGATCCACGGCGATTTCGAGCGCGGCTTCATTCGTGCCCAGACCATTGCCTTTGACGACTTCATCGCTTTCAAGGGCGAGCAAGGCGCCAAGGATGCCGGCAAGATGCGTGCCGAAGGCAAGGAATACATCGTCAAGGACGGCGATGTGCTGAACTTCCTGTTCAACGTCTAAGCGGCAGCCTTTGAACGAGACCGAGCAGCACTCCGTGCAGGCTGACCTGGTGGCGGTGCTGGTTGCCGTCACCGCCGGTCAGCCGCGCATTCTGACGACCAGGGCGGGGGTGACGCTGCCTGCCGGTCCGTTCACCTCCAACCACCGCTCGCTGCAGGTCAGCCTGCGTGCCTGGGTGGAGAAGCAAACCCATCATCCCCTGGGGTTTGTGGAGCAGCTCTATACCTTTGCCGACCGCGATCGTTCGCAGGAGCTGGGGGTGCGCGCCATCTCCATCAGCTATCTGGCCCTGACCTGCGAACTCGATGACAACGGCCATGCCCAGCCGGGCTGGCAGGACTGGTATCGTTACTTTCCCTGGGAAGACTGGCGTTCGGGGGCGCCCGAGGTCATTGATGGACAGATTGCTCCGGTGCTCAGACACTGGTGTGAAAGTGCTTCAGATTCTGTAGCTGCATACGAACGTCAGCAAAGGGCTGCATTGACTTTTGGTCTGGATGGCCATGAGTGGAACGAAGAACTGGTGCTGCAGCGCTATGAGTTGCTGTTCGAAGCCGGTCTGGTGCAGGAAGCCTGGCGCGACGGGGTGAGTGCGCCCGAAGGTGCGGTGCTGGTGGGCACGGCCATGAGCAACGACCATCGCCGCATTCTGGCCACCGGCATAGCCAGGCTGCGCGCCAAGATCAAGTACCGGCCCGTGGTGTTCGAGCTCATGCCCGACGAGTTCTCGCTGCTGCAACTGCAGCAGACCGTCGAAGCTCTGGCAGGCCGGGGCCTGCACAAGCAGAACTTTCGCCGCCTGATCGAGCAGCAGGCACTGGTGGAGGAAACCGGGCAGATGACGGCCACCGGCGCCGGCCGCCCGGCCAAGCTGTTTCGCTTCCGCCGCAATGTGATGCTCGAACGAGCGATTGCTGGCAACAAGCTGCCATTGGCCAGATCCCACTGATTTTTGATTTCGCAGACGGAACTGGCTTGACGGGGTTAATGCTCAGGTTTAGCATAAATGAGTCTGCGCGATGGCTTGAAAGCGAATCGCGCTTTTTATTTCTATACCAATACTCAAAATGAGCATTATCGAGACTGCCGCCCTGCCTGTTCCGCCTCTGCCGGATGTGATGCTGGAGCCGCTGGTGCGCATGGCTTTGCTGGAAGACCTGGGCCGTGCCGGCGACCTGACGACGGACACCATCGTGCCCGCAGACGCCACGAACGAGTTGCGTTTGATGGCGCGTCAGGAGGGCGTGCTGGCCGGGCTGGACCTGGCGCGTCTGGCCTTCACTCTGATGGACGGGCGCATGGAGTTTCAGGTCAGCCGCCAGGACGGCACCGTGCTGGAGCCGGGCATGGAGATCGCCCGCATCCGCGGCAAGAGCCGCGCCATTCTCACGGCCGAGCGCACGGCGCTGAACTATCTGTGCCATCTGAGCGGCGTGGCCTCGGCCACGCATTCGATTGCCGAGGCCATCAAGGGTTTCGGCACGCGGGTGACCTGCACGCGCAAGACCATGCCGGGCCTGCGCTCGCTGCAAAAGTACGCCGTGCGCGTGGGCGGCGGGAGCAACCACCGCTTTGGACTCGATGATGCCGTGCTGATCAAGGACAACCATATTGCTCTGGCCGGCGACGTGGCCACCGCCGTGGCCCGTGCCCGTGCCGGCGTGGGTCATATGGTCAAAATCGAGCTGGAGGTGGACACGCTGGTCCAGCTCGAGGTGGCGCTGCAGCTGGGTGTGGATGTGGTGCTGCTGGACAATATGAGCCTGGACGATTTGCGCACCGCCGTCGGCATGTGCAAGGGCAGGGCGATTACCGAAGCCTCGGGCCGTATCACGCCCGAGACTGCGGCTGCAGTGGCTGCGACGGGAGTGGACCAGATCGCCGTGGGCTGGTTGACCCACAGTGCGCGCGTGCTGGATATCGGACTGGACGCTGGATGAGTTCCCCCCTGAGCGGCTTTGCCGCTTCCCCCAAGGGGGACGACGCCCTCGCTGCGAGGCGGCGGGGCCGCCCAGGCTCTTGCTCGGCATCTTTGGCGTGCGCTCTGCCTTTGCATGTCCTGTGGTGTAGCTGATGAAGACTTTTCTTAAACATCGCCGTAGCTGGGCTGTGCTGGCAGCTGCCGCAATCGCAACCGCCGCCGCAGGCCTGTGGCAGGCCAGCACGGGCAAGGCTGCCATGCGGTTTGAAAAGCCCATCACCATCGTGGTGACCTTTCCGCCCGGAGGCGGCACGGATTTGCTGGCCCGCAAGCTGGGGGCGGAGCTGCAGCAGCGCATAGGCCAGACGGTGGTGGTGGAAAACCGCCCCGGTGCCAGCGGCAATATCGGCGCGCGCCAGGTGGCGGAGTCTGCGGGGGACGGCAGCACGCTGCTGATGGTCAACAGCACGTTTGCCATCAACCCCGGCGTGTACCAGCATCTGGATTTCGATCCGCGCAAGGACTTCAAACCGGTGATCAATGTGGGCACGATTGCCTCGGTGCTGGTCGTGCCCCAGCAAAGCGAGGTGCATACGCTGGCCGATGCATTGAAGCTGGCTTCGCCTGCGTCGCCTTTGGCGTTTGCCAGCTGCGGCAACGGCACGCCCCAGCATATGGCCGGTGAGTTGCTGGCCCAGGTCAGTCATGTCAGCTTGCAGCATGTGCCCTACAAGGGCTGCGGACCTGCCATCACGGCGGTGGCTGCCGGGCAACTGCCATTGGGTGTGGTCACGGTCAGCAGTGCCGGGCCCTTGATGCAAGCCGGGCGTGTGCGTGCAGTAGCCATCAGCTCAGCCGGACGGCTGGCGCAATGGCCGCAGCTGGCCACCGTGGCCGAGCAGGGTATGGCGGGCTATGCGCTCGAGCAATGGCATGGGCTGCTGGCCCCGGCCGCCACGCCGGATGCCGTGGTGCAGCAGTTGCATCAGGTGCTCAGCGAGATCGTCAGCCAGCCCCAGATGCAGCAATCCCTACAGGATCAAGGCTATAGTCCGGTGCGCGAAAGCGCGGAGCAGTTTGCCCAGTTGATTGCTGCCGATATGGATCGCTATGCGGCTTTGGCCACCCAGCTCAAGCTCAGGGTGGACTGATGCAAAACGGCCACCGTCCTGCTCGCGCTGGTCTTGCTGTCATGACGCAACGATAGATTGACTCCAGCTGCTGGCAGTCAGCACCTGCAAGGAGTCTCACCATGTTTTTGATTGCAAACCGCCCAGGCTGGCAGCCACTCCGCGCCTGCCTCGCGGCCGCTTTGGGCGGCCTGGGCTTGCTGATGGGAGGGGTTGCCCAAGCCGCCCGACCCATGATTACCGACGATGCACGCATTGTGGACGCCAAGGCCTGCCAGCTGGAGAGCTGGGTCAAGCACCCCAAAGGGCATGCCGAGTTCTGGGCTCTGCCGGCCTGCAATTTCAGCGGCAATCTGGAGCTGACCGTGGGCGGTGCGCTCACCCGCATGGACGGGGGCACGCGCACCAGCGCCCAGTTGCTGCAGGGCAAAACACTGCTCAAGCCTCTGGAGTCCAATGGCTGGGGTGTGGCGCTGGCGCTTGGCATGTCGCGCGATCCGCGTCGTGAGGCGGGTGGCGGGCACGATATGTATGCCTATATGCCGGTGAGCTTTGCCTTCAGGGATGACCGTCTGCTGGTGCATACCAATGTGGGCTGGCTCAGAGAACAGGGCAGCCGCGGCCAGCATCTGACCTGGGGATTGTCGACCGAGGCACAGTTGCAGCAACACACCTGGCTGATCGCCGAGACCTTTGGCCAAGGCGGGGGCAAACCTTTCATGCAGGTCGGTTTGCGCTACTGGCTGGTGCCCGACAAGGTGCAGATCGATGCCACCTATGGCAACCGCGTGGGTGAAGGGCGCCAGCGCTGGTTCTCTCTGGGCTTGCGCCTGCTGTCCTTGCCGTTTTTGCCTTGAAAATGTTTCAGAAAATACGCAGGAACAGCTGTTGCAGACCGGCCGTCATCAGAAAGTAGCGCAAGAACTTGCCCACCGCCATATAGGCCACGCAAGGCCAAAAGGGCAGGCGCAGCCAGCCCGCCACGGCGCACAAGGGGTCGCCTACGATGGGCAGCCAGCTCAGCAGGCAGGTCTTGGCCCCGTACTTGCGCAGCCAGCTGCGGGCGATGCGATGCCAGCGGGACTGCTGGCGCAGGCTTTTCTGCGCCGGAGCGCCGTCTTGCCGATGGCGCAGCTTGCGGGCCTTGCTCCAGGCCTGTTGGGCGCCCAGGCCCATCCACCAGCTGATGGCGCCGCCAATGGTGTTGCCCGCCGTGGCGACCAGGATGGCCGGCCAGAACAGCGCCGGGTTGGCCGAGACCAGGGCCGCTACCAGCGGCTCGGAACCCAGGGGCAGCAAGGTGGCTGAAATAAGGGCGACGATGAAGACCGTGCTCAGCCCCAGTTCGGGCAGCGACAGCCATTGCAGCAACTGATGTATCCAGACTTCCATACGGCTGTCAGTGTAGGCGGGGTTCAATTCCCTCACGCCCGGGGTTGGGCGGGCTGCACCTTGCTGTATCGTGTTACATCTGAATGCGTATGCTGGAAATTTTTGACAGCAAACCAAGTAAAGCCAACAGGAGTCATCAATGGTGTTGATTGCGGGAAGGACGGGAGTGCTGGGTAAGGCGCTTGTGGCTGTTTCTGCTTTTATTTTGATAGCCGGATGTGCCCATAGGGCGGTGACTACAGTGCAAAAACGGCCCGAAACCTCGGTGGATCTGGTGGCCCTGGCCACGCTGGCCCCGGGCGTGCGCCAGGACGTACGCTATGTAGGGCCGCACAACTTCATGGGCCGCCCCGTGGCCGGCTACGAAAGCGCCCAGTGCTGGCTGAGCCGCCCTGCCGCGCAATCACTGGCTGCCGTGCAGAAAGAGCTGGCCGCCAGCGGGCTGGCGCTCAAGGTCTATGACTGCTACAGGCCGCAGAAGGCGGTCAACGACTTTGTGCGCTGGGGCAAAGACCTGGCGGATCAGAAGAACCGGGACATGTATTACCCCCGGGTGCCCAAATCCGAGCTGTTCAAGCGCGGCTATATCGCTGAAAAGTCGGGCCACAGCCGGGCCAGCACGGCCGATCTGACGCTGATGGTGGTGGACGCCATGCGCGCCAGCCAACAGGTGCGCGGTCCGCTGGCCGACGGTATCGATGTGGACATGGGCACGCCGTTCGACCTGTTCGACGAGCAATCCCACACCGAGCACCGAGGGCAATCGCCCGATGTGCGGCACAACCGTCTGTGGCTGCGCAGCCTGATGCAGCGCCACGGCTGGCGCAATCTGCCCGAGGAGTGGTGGCATTACACCCTGGTCAACGAACCCTATCCGGACCAGTATTTCGACCTGCCAGTACGCAAGCTGCAGTAGGCACCGCACAGATAGTGATTCGCAGTGCAGGGGGATGCACTCTGTTGGCTATTGCTGAAAATTTGGGCAGGTATAATTCAGCCCTCTTTTCTTGCTCCCGGCTGCGCCTTTGCTTCATGCTGCGCGCGGCCTTCGACCCCAACTCATGCCTGCTCTGCACATTGGTCATATCCCATTGGCAAACCGCTTGTTTGTCGCGCCCATGGCGGGTGTGACGGACAGGCCGTTTCGCCAGTTGTGCAAGGCCTTGGGGGCGGGTTATGCGGTCAGCGAGATGGTGACATCGCGTAAAGACCTGTGGAACAGCCTGAAAACCAGCCGCCGAGCCAACCATGAAGGCGAGCCCGGACCGATTTCCGTGCAGATCGCCGGGACCGAAGCGGCCATGATGGCCGAGGCGGCCGTCTACAACATCGAGCGCGGTGCGCAAATCATCGACATCAACATGGGCTGCCCCGCCAAGAAGGTCTGCAACAAATGGGCGGGTTCCGCCCTGATGCAGAACGAGCCCCTGGCCGTGGAGATCGCCCGCGCCGTGGTGGAGGCTGCACGCCCCTACAACGTGCCGGTGACCTTGAAGATGCGCACCGGCTGGTGCGACGAGCACAAGAATGCGGTGCTGCTGGCCCGCCAGTTCGAGGACGTGGGCATCCAGATGCTCACGGTTCACGGCCGCACCCGCGAGCAGGGCTACAAAGGTTTTGCCGAGTACGACACGATTGCTGCCGTCAAACAGGCTGTAAGCGTGCCCGTGGTGGCCAACGGCGATATCACCAGCCCCGAAAAGGCCAGGGACGTGCTAGCTTACACGGGCGCGGACGCCATCATGGTCGGCCGTGCAGCGCAGGGCAGGCCCTGGATCTTTCGCGAGATAGCCCATTTTCTGGCCACGGGCGAGCATATGGCCCCGCCGCTGGTGGCGGAGCTGCGCCGTTTGCTGCTGGAGCATTTGCAAGATCACTACAGCCTCTACGGCGAAGGCACAGGCGTACGCAGTGCGCGCAAGCACATTGCCTGGTATTTGCGCAGCCTGCCGGGGGGCGAAGAATTTCGAAAACACATCAACACAATTGAGGACTGCGCGGTGCAATGGCAGGCCGTAGCCGATTTTCTGGATGCCCTGGGGCAGCAGATGGATCGGATACCGGCGGCCACGGCAGGTGTCCGACAAGACGCCGAGCTGGATGAACCCGCAGGAATAAGTGCATGAGCAACCAGAATTTAGAACAATGCGTTCGCGACAGCCTGGAGGGCTACTTTCGCGATTTGGATGGCGAGACGCCTGCCAATGTTTATGACATGGTGATCCGTCTGGTCGAAAAACCGCTGCTGGACGTGGTGATGAGCCACGCCGACAACAACCAGTCGCGTGCCGCCGAATGGCTGGGCCTGAACCGCAACACCTTGCGCAAAAAGCTGGTCGATCACCAGATGCTGTGAGCGCAAGCCAGGATTCACGCGATACAGATACTCCCAAATTAATAGCTGCAAGCGCATTACCTACCTGCACTTGCGGCTTGTTTTATTCCAAACCTTGATTGACGCCCATGAAAGCTCTGATCTCCGTCTCTGACAAGACCGGTATCGTCGAATTTGCCCAAGCCCTGCACGCCCTGGGCGTGCAGCTGTTGTCCACCGGCGGCACGGCCAAGCTGCTGGCCGACAAGGGCCTGCCCGTGACCGAAGTGGCTGAAGTCACCAAGTTCCCCGAGATGCTGGACGGCCGCGTCAAGACCCTGCACCCCATGGTGCACGGCGGCCTGCTGGCCCGTCGCGAGCTGCCCGAGCACATGGCTGCGCTCAAGGAACACGGCATCGAGACCATCGATCTGCTGGTGGTCAACCTCTACCCCTTTGAAGCCACCGTGGCCAAGGCCGGTTGCACGCTGGCCGACGCCATCGAGAACATCGACATCGGCGGCCCTGCCATGGTGCGCTCCGCTGCCAAGAACTGGAAAGACGTGGGCGTGCTGACCGCAGCCGACCAGTACGACGCCGTGCTGGCCGAGCTGAAGTCCGCCGGCAAGCTGTCCAACAAGCTGCGTTTCGAGCTGTCGGTGGCTGCGTTCAACCGCATCAGCCAGTACGACGGCGCCATCAGCGACTACCTGTCGTCGGTCAAGTTCGAAGACGAAAAGCTGTCTGAAGAATACGTGCCCGAGCGCAACCTGTTTTCGGCCCAGGCCAACAGCCAGTTCGTCAAGATCCAAGACCTGCGCTACGGTGAAAACAGCCACCAGCAAGCCGCCTGGTACCGCGATCTGTACCCCGCTCCCGGCTCGCTGGCCACCGGCGTGCAGCTGCAAGGCAAGGAACTGAGCTACAACAATATTGCCGATGCCGATGCGGCCTGGGAATGTGTGAAGAGCTTTGAGGTGCCTGCCTGCGTCATCGTCAAGCATGCCAACCCCTGTGGCGTGGCCGTGGGCGCCAACGCCTTCGAAGCTTATTCCAAGGCCTTCCAGACCGACCCCACCAGTGCGTTCGGCGGCATCATCGCCTTCAACCGCCCCGTGGACAAGGCCGCTGCCGAAGCTGTTTCCAAGCAGTTCGTCGAAGTGCTGATGGCTCCCGAGTTCAGCGCCGAAGCGCTGGAGATCTTCAAGTCCAAGGTCAATGTGCGTCTGATGACGATCGCCTTGCCTGCCGGCGGCGCCACCGACTGGGACAATGGCCGCAACGCCATCGAATCCAAGCGCATCGGTTCGGGCCTGCTGCTGCAGACTTCCGACAACCATGAGCTGACTCTGGCCGACCTGAAGGTGGTGACCGTCAAGCAACCGACCCAGGAAGAGCTGCAAGACCTGCTGTTTGCCTGGAACGTGGCCAAGTTCGTCAAGTCCAACGCCATCGTGTTCTGCAAGAACGGCATGACCATGGGCGTGGGCGCCGGTCAGATGTCGCGCCTGGACTCGGCTCGCATTGCCTCCATCAAGGCTGAAGCGGCCAAGCTGTCGCTGCAGAACACCGTCGTGGCGTCGGATGCCTTCTTCCCCTTCCGCGACGGTCTGGATGTGGTGGTCGATGCGGGCGCAACCTGCGTGGCCCAGCCCGGCGGTTCCATGCGCGACCAGGAAGTGATCGACGCGGCCAACGAACGTGGCGTGGCCATGGTCTTCACCGGCGTGCGCCATTTCAGGCACTAAGCAACACACCCCCTGAGGCGCTTTGCGCCTTCCCCCTCTCTCGCTGCGCGGGAGGGGGACGATGCCATCGCTGCGGGGCGGCCCTTGCTTGGCATCTCTGACCTGGATTGCGCCATTTTTTGGCGCAGCGCCCAGTTCGCAAAGCAGGGCATGGATGACAAGGTATGACTGATCCTATCGACGACGAAGAAAACTACCCGCCCAAACCGCGCTGGATTGGCTGGCTGATCGGGCTGGTCATGCTGGCCGCGGCGCTGGGTGTGGCCAATATCGGCTGGCGCATCATGCGGGTCAGCATGGCTGAGCAGGCGGCAGACGCACTGGTGCAAAGCCATCCTGAGCTGGCTGCTGGCAAGAAACTGGTGGAACAGTCCGACTGCATGCGTTGCCATGGCTGGGATCGCAAGTTTGTGGGCCCGGCTTTTGTGAGCATTGCCGAAAAATACCGTGATCGCGCGGATGCCGAGACTTATCTGGCCGACAAGATTCGCGGCGGCAGCGTGGGCGTCTGGGGCAATGTCATCATGCCGCGCCACCCGCAGATCAGCGAAGAGCAGTCTTTGCAGATGGCGCGATGGTTGCTGCTGGTGGAGCCTGCCGCCAAATAGGGCGATTTGCTGCGCTTCGCTTGAAGACCCAAGGCCTGTAGCGCATTGCTGCAGGCCTTTTTTACGGGGTTGCCTGCACGGCTGGCAGGCCGTGTTTGCATAATGGCCCCGATGCTTCCGTCCCCGCCTTTTTCCAAATCGTCGCCTGCGGCCAAAGGCCGTGGCCTGCTGTTCTGGGCGATTTGCACCATGGTGGTGTTCTACGCCATCTATCCGGCCAGCAACTGGCTGGCATCGCAGCAGCTGCTGCGGCATGACTTCATCACCCCCTGGGATGGACTGATTCCGTTGGTGCCGGAGTTCATCTGGGTCTATTTTTCCTTTTTCATCTTCATTCTTTTGCCCATCTGGCTGGTCGATGCCCGGGAGGTGGATGCGCTGGGCAAGCGCCAGGTCACGGCGACGGTGATTTGCGGCCTGGTGTTCGCTCTGTTTCCGGCCAATCTGGCTTTTGAGCGGGTGGTGCCCGATGTCGAGCCTTACCGCAGCATCTTCACGCTGATGTTCGCGGTGGACAAGCCGCACAATCTGCTGCCCTCTTTGCACATCGTCTACACCGTGGCCACGGGCCTGGCCATGGTGCGCACCCAGTGGGCACGCGGCCGCCACGGCTTGTGTGTGTTTTTGCTGGTCTGGGGGCTGGCGATTTGCGCCTCCACCCTGCTGGTGCATCAGCACCATATTCTCGATGTGCTCACGGCCATGCTGCTGGTTGCCTTGCTGCAATGGCTGATAAAGGGCCCCAGACCGGCGGGCCGCTGATTCCCCCGCTGCGCTGCCGATTATTGGGGAAATTCAGCGTTTCCTGCATCAGTGGCCGCTTACTCGCAGTTCAGCAGCGCAGCAAAGGCTGTGTGAGCAGTCTTCTTCAGGCATGGGGCCTACCTAGCTTGTTCACGAAGCTGCTGCACTCCGGAATGCACAAAACATGCGGCTATGGCGGGAAAGCCGCAGATAAGCTGCAAGCCGCCGGTGGAAACCCTAGGATTCATTTTTGACAAAACTTTCGGGGCAAGTGGCGGCCGCAGGCGGCTGCTGTAGCGCCCCGTCAACCTGCATGCAGTGGCTTAAAACGAAAACAATTGAACAGGCTCTGGCCGATTCCGATGAGCCGGGACGACAACTCGAACGCAGTTTGGGCGTGTTTGATCTGATGATCCTCGGCGTGGCCGTAGCCGTGGGGGCGGGCATCTTCTCGGTAGGGGCACGCGCGGCGGGCAGCTTTGCCGGACCGGCGGTGATCTTCTCCTTCATCCTGGCTGCCGCCACCTGTGCCGTGGCCACCATGTGCTATGCGGAGTTCGCCTCCAGCGTGCCGGTCACCGGCAGCGCCTATACCTATACCTATCTGACGCTGGGCGAGGGCCTGGCCTGGATAATTGGCTGGAATCTGCTGCTGGAGATGATCTCTGCCGGTGCCGTGATCGCCAAGTACTGGGGCATTTATCTGTCCACCATTTTCTCCACCGCCGGCCTTGATGTGCCCAGCACCATTTATCTGGGGCCGGTGGCCATGGAATGGGGGCCGTTCGTCATCGTGGCCGTTTTCACCGCGCTGCTGATGCGCGGCACCAAGGCCTCGGCCCAGGTCAACAATGTGTTCACGCTGATCAAGATCGCCATCACGCTGTTTGTGATCGTGGTCGGCTTCACCTATATGGACGTGAAGAACTTCACACCGTTTGTGCCGCCGGCCCAGCCTCCCGCCATCGGCCACGGCGTGACGGGCGACGTCTGGGGTCAGCCCATGCTGGCCTGGCTGTTTGGCGCGCAACCCAGCCAGTACGGTTGGCTGGGCGTGATCTCCGGTGCTTCTCTGGTGTTCTTTGCCTTTATCGGTTTCGATGTGGTCGCCACCTCGGCCGAAGAAGTCAAAGAGCCGCAAAAGACCTTGCCGCGCGGCATTTTCGGCGGTCTGGCCCTGGTGACCTTGCTCTACATCCTGGTCACGCTGGCGCTGACGGGCATGGTGCCCTATAGCGAACTGGCCAAGGCCGAGAACCCCTCGCTGGCCACCGCTTTCATCAGCGTGGGTGCCAACTGGGCCGCACAGGTGATTGCCGTGGGCGTGCTGATGGGCCTGACTACCGTGGTCATGGTGCTGCTGATGGGCTCGGCCCGCGTGCTGCTGGCCTTGTGCCGCGACGGCCTGCTGCCGCGCAGCTGGAGCGTGACCTCGGCCACGCGCAAGACGCCGGTGCGCCTGCAGCTGCTGGTGGGCGTGGTGATTGCCGTGCTGGCAGGCTTTACCAAGGTGGAGCTGCTGGAGGAGATGATCAACATCGGCACGCTGTCGGCCTTTGTGCTGGTCAGCATAGGCATTCTGGTGCTGCGCAAAAAACGCCCCGATCTGCAAAGCGGCTACCGCGTGCCCCTGGTGCCCTTGGTGCCGGTGGCCTCGGCCCTGCTGTGCACCTATCTGATGCTGAATCTGACCACGCTGACCTGGCTGCGCTTCATGGGCTGGATGGCCATAGGCGTGCTGATCTATCTGGCCTACGGCATGCGCCACTCACGTCTGGCGCATTCCGATAAGCGATAAACGATTCCAAGTGATTTATGCCTGAATCCCAATGAATTCAGGCGCTATCAGCTATCAAATCAAAAGCCCTGCAGATGCTGTTCTGCGGGGCTTTTTGTTTGGCTAAAGTGCACCCATGTCGCACACACTTCCTTCTGCAGACGGGCAGGACCGCTGCTTCTGGTGCCATGGATCGCCCCTGTATGTGCACTACCACGACCATGAATGGGGTTTTCCGGTGACCGAGGACAGACGGCTGTTTGAAAAGCTCAGCCTCGAAGGCTTTCAGGCGGGCTTGAGCTGGTACACGATTTTGGCCAAGCGCGAGAACTTTCGGGCCGGATTTGCCAACTTCGACTTTCATCAAGTCGCCCAATTCGGCCCGGCCGATGTGGAGCGCCTGGTGCAGGATGCCGGCATCGTGCGCCATCGCGGCAAGATCGAGGCTGTGATCAACAATGCCCAGCGCGCTATCGAAATGGTGGACAAAGAAGGCTCGCTAGCCGCCTTCTTCTGGCGCAACCAGCCAGCCGCGCCATCGACGGGTGCCGAAGTGCCGGCGCAGACGGCCGAGTCTCAAGCGCTGTCTAAGGAACTGAAAAAGCGCGGCTGGAAGTTCGTCGGCCCCACCACGGTCTATGCCTTTATGCAGGCCATGGGCATGGTCAATGACCACGCCCCCGGCTGCGTTACGCGCGCCCAGGTGGAACAGGCGCGCAAGAATTTCCAGCGGCCGCAGTGACTAGCCCGGCTGGCGGTCCAGCTCCAGCAGCGTGGCGGCCAGCACCTGGGTGCCGGCCAGTACCTGCTCGGGTGAGGCCCATTCCACGGCGCTGTGGCTTCGCCCTTCCAGGCAGGGGATGAAGATCATGCCCGAGGGGCCGGTGTGCGCGATATACATGGCATCGTGGCCGGCGCCGCTGGGCATGCGGCGGCAGCCCAGACCCAGGCGCTGAGCGGCGCGCTCCACGGCGGCCGTGACCAGCGGGGCACAGGGCACGGGGTCCACATGGGTGCGGGGCTCCACGCGCCACTGCACGCCCAGTCGCTCAATGGCCGGGCTGCAGCGCCGCTCCAGCACTTCCCAGAATTCCTTGAGCACGGGCGCGTGGTTGCTGCGCACTTCCAGCGTCAGCTCCACCTGGCCGGGCACGGTGTTGCTGGCATTGGGCGAGACCGCCATGCGCCCCACCGTGGCCACCACATAGTGGGGCGTGCTGCGGCTCCACTGGCGAGCCAGGCGCTGGGCTTGGCGGATCACGCAGGCGGCGGCCACCAGGGCGTCGCTGCGTTCGTCCATGGGCGTGGTGCCTGCATGGTCGGGTCGGCCTTCGAAGAACAGCTGGGCCCGGCGTATGCCCACGATGTCGGTGACTGCGCCTATGGCCAGGCCTTCGCGCTCCAGCATGGGGCCTTGCTCTATGTGCAGCTCCACAAAGGCGGCGAAACCGTCCTGGCGGCGGTCGGCTTCGGCCAGCGCCTCGGGGCGGGCGCCCAGGCGTTGCAGGGCCTGGCCCAGGGTGTCGCCCTGGCCGTCGCTGGCGGCCAGCATGTCGGGGCTGAGCATTCCGGCCATGGCGCGGCTGCCCACGCAGGAGATACCGTAGTCGCTGGGTTCCTCGCAGAGAAAGTCTATGACCTCGAACGGGTGCTCCAGCGTGATATTGGCGTCGTTCAGCGCGTGCGCCACTTCCAGTCCGGCCAGCACGCCGAGGATGCCGTCGAAGCGCCCACCGGCATTCACGGTGTCGGTGTGCGAGCCCGTGGCCAGGGGCTTGAGTTCGTTGCGCCGGCCGGGGCGGCGGCCGATCAGATTGCCGGCGGCATCCAGGTGCACCTGCAGGCCGGCAGCTTCAAAGGCTTCGCGCAGCCAGGCGCGTGCGGCCGTGTACTCGGGGCTGAAGGCGCGGCGCGTCCAGGCGATGTCGGCTCGGGTGAAGGTGGAGAGTTCTTCCAGGCGGCGCCACAGGCGCGCGCCGTCAATGGGAGGGAGCTTGGAGCGTTCGGCAGTATTCATGGCCTAATCTTCGCCTGTGTATCACCACAAGAGAATCTTTGACTGCTTATGCAAAGCATTAGTGGAACTTTGGCCAATGCCCCCAGCCTGGGCTTGCTGCGTAGCTTTTGCCTGGTCGTGCAGGAAGGCAGTTTTTCGCAGGCAGCCGAGTTGATGGAGTTGTCCCAGCCTGCGGTCAGCCTGCAACTGCGCCAGCTGGAGCGCCATCTGGGCACGCGGCTGATTGAGCGCGTGGGGCGCCGTGCCGTGCCCACGGCCGCCGGCCGGGCTCTGCTGGAGCAGTTGCCGGCGGTGACTCTGGCACTGGAAGGGCTGGAGCAGGCGCTGGGCGCGCATGTGCGTGACGTCAGTGGTCAGGTGCGCATAGGCACGGGTCTGACGGTCTGTCTGTATCTGCTGCCTGCTGCGCTGCGCCAGGTGCGTGCCCAGTATCCGGGCATCGATATCGTGGTGGTGACGGGCAATACCGAGGAATGCGTGCGCCGGGTGGAAGACAACAGCCTGGATCTGGCGCTGGTGACCTTGCCGGTGAACCGGCGCGCTTTGCTGGCCACACCGGTGCTGCGCGATGAGCTGGTGGCCGTGGGACGGCCGGGCTTGCTGGGCTCAGGTGCTGCAGTGACGGCTGCCCAGCTGCGTCCGCTGCCGCAGCTGGCGCTGCAGAAATCCGCCAGCACCCGTGGTGTGGTCGATGCCTGGCTGCGTGGCGGTGGCGAGACGCCGCGTCTGCAGATGGAACTGGACAGCGTGGAAGCGCTCAAGGAAATGGCTGCCATCGGCCTGGGCTATGCGGTGCTGCCGCGCATGGCAATGCAGGGGCGCGGTGCACGTGAGGATCTGGAGCTGCGCTCCCTGGCCCCGCGACTGGAGCGTACCCTGGCCATGGTGTTGCGCAAGGACAAGCCCCTGAGTCGCGCCTTGTCCGTGGTCTGCCAGAGCATCCAGTCGCATGGCGCAGCCTGGGAGCAGGCATGACTTCCCTGAAAGCAAAACGCCGGGACATTCCCGGCGTTTTGAACAGAGTTCAGGGGCTCAGAGTGTCTTGAACACTTCGCGCGCCGCCTCGATGGTGCGGTCTATATCGTCGTCCGTATGGGCGGCGCTGACAAAACCGGCTTCGTACAGTGCGGGCGCAAAGTAGTGGCCGCGCTCGAGCATGCCGTGAAAGAACTTGTTGAAGACCTTGCCGTCGGTCTTCATGACTTCGGCATAGGTGCTGGGCAGCTGGGGCAGGAAATAAAAGCCGAACAGGCCTCCTTGCCAGTCCACGCTGAAGGGCACGCCGGCAGCATTGGCTTCGGACTTGAGGCCTTGCATCAGATGGCCGGTCTTCAGGTGCAGATCGGTGTGAAAGCCGGGGCGGCTGATCAGCTCCAGCGTCTTCAGACCGCAGGCCGTGGCAATCGGGTTGCCCGACAAGGTGCCGGCCTGATAGACCGGGCCCAGGGGCGAAAGTTTTTCCATAATTTCGCGGCGGGCGCCAAAGGCTGCCATGGGCATGCCGCCGCCGATCACCTTGCCCATGACCGTGATGTCGGGGGCAAAGCCGGCGATTTCCTTGGCGTACACGCTTTGCGCACCGCCCAGGGCCACGCGGAAACCCGTCATCACCTCGTCGTAAATCATCAGCGCGCCGTGTTCACGGGTCAGCTCGCGGATGCGACAGGTGAATTCCACCGAAGCGCGCACAAAGTTCATATTGCCGGCAATCGGCTCCATGATCACGCAGGCAATGGAATTGCCGATCTTGGCAAAAGCTTCTTCGAGCTGGGCGACGTCGTTGTACTCCAGCACGATGGTGTCTTTGGCCACATCGGCGGGCACGCCGGCCGACGAAGACGCGCCAAAGGTGGCTAGGCCCGAGCCGGCCTTGACCAGCAGTGCATCGGCATGGCCGTGGTAGCAGCCGTTGAACTTGATGATGGTGTTGCGGCCCGTGAAACCGCGCGCCAGGCGCAGGGCGCTCATGCCGGCCTCGGTGCCCGAACTGACCATGCGCACCATGTCCATGGAGGGCATGAGGGCGCGGATTTTTTCGGCCAGCACCACTTCGCGCTCGGTAGGCGCGCCGTAACTAAAGCCTTCAAGCACGGCTTTTTGCACGGCTTCCACCACTTCGGGGTGACCGTGGCCCAGGATCATGGGGCCCCAGCTGCCGATGTAGTCGGTGAATTGCTGCTGGTTCTGGTCCCAGAAATAGGCACCTTGAGCGCGCTGCACAAAGCGGGGCGTGCCGCCCACGGCCGCAAAAGCGCGTACGGGAGAGTTCACGCCGCCAGGAATCACCTGCTTGGCGCGTTCGAACAAGGCAATATTCAGATCAGTGTTTTGTGTCATGAGAGGGCATCACAAAGCCTTCGATGGGCTTGGTGGCAGATTCGTTATCGGTGTCGCCGGAGGCCGCGGCGTCTTCATCGTCTTCGTCGGGCTGGGCCCAGAACAGGCGATCGGGAATGTAGTGGCCCATGCCGGGTCTGAAGCCTGCATCCAGGCTGTGGTCCAGGTACTCCAGCGCTTCCAGCGTGGCTACGCCCAGATCGTTGCCGGTCGCAATCAAGGCGGTAAGCGCCGCCGACAGCGTATCACCGGCACCGGTGAACGTGGCTTCGAACATTTCGTATTTGCTGTTGCCCAGAACGGCCTGGGCAGTACTCAGGATGTTGTCGACGAACTGGTCGGGCAGGGGTATGCCCGTGACCAGGACGTAAGGCACTTCCAGTGCTTCAGCCGCCATGGCAATGTCGCGCGCCGTGGGGGAGCGGCTGTTGCTCCAGTCAGGCAGCAGCCAGCGCCACAGGGTGTTGTGGTTTCCAACCAACACCGAGGTTTGAGGCAGGACAAGTTCCTTGAATGCATCCAGGTACTGGTCGAGCTTGTCTTCCTCCCACCAGGACAGATCGGGCATGTAGCTGACGATGGGAATTTCTGGGTAGTCCGAAGAAATTTCGGCAATGGCGGCCAGATTGCCCGGGCTGCCCACAAAGCCGACCTTGATGGCTGCGACCGGAATGTCTTCCAGCACGGCACGGGCCTGCTCGGTGACAGCCTCGTCATCCAGGGGGAAGTATTCATACACCCGGGCGGTGTCGCGCGCATAGGCACCTGTTACCACCGGTAGTGGGTGCCCACCTACGCAGGAAATGGTGGAGATGTCCGCAGACAGGCCGCCAGCACCGCTGGGGTCGCTGCTGTTGAAAACCAGCACGCAGATAGGACTCGCTTCGGTTTCTGCGGTATCCGAAGTGGAAGAGGGGGTAGGTGTTTGGGGGGTGTTCAGTGCCATGGCTCACCCCAGTGTGCACCCGGGATAGCAAGGGTGAAGGCCGGGGTTATGACTAGATACAATCGTTGCATTCTATGTGAAGGCCCTATAAGCTGTGACCGACCCTAAAACTTGGATGTGTTTGATCTGTGGATGGCTTTATGACGAGGCGCAAGGCTGCCCCGAACATGGCATCCCGCCGAATACGCGCTGGGAAGACGTGCCCATGAACTGGACATGCCCTGAGTGCAGCGCCAGAAAAGAAGATTTTGAGATGGTGGAAATCTGAGTGCTTTTGCCGCTCGATATTCCAAGGCCTAATTCGGGAGGAGATTCACAGTGACAGCATCCAGTGCGCCCTTGCGGGTTCTGGTGGTCGATGACAGCAATACCATCCGCCGCAGTGCCGAGATTTTCCTCAAGCAGGGCGGTTACGAAGTTTTGCTGGCTGACGACGGTTTCGACGCTCTTTCCAAGGTCAACGATTACCAGCCGCAGCTCATTTTCTGCGACATTCTGATGCCCAAGCTCGATGGCTATCAGACCTGCGCCATCATCAAGCGCAATGCACGCTTCTCCAGCACTCCAATTGTCATGCTCTCATCCAAGGACGGCGTGTTTGACAAGGCACGCGGTCGCATGGTGGGCTGCCAAGACTATCTGACCAAACCTTTTACCAAAGATCAACTGCTGCAGGCTGTGGAACAGTTTGGCCAGCAAACCGCAGGTGTGGGAGCCGCGTGATGCCTATTCAAAAAGTACTGGTCGTAGACGACTCCAAGACCGAGCTGATGTTTCTCACGGACCTGCTGCAAAGACAGGGCTTGCAGGTGCGCACCGCCGAAAACGGCGAAGAGGCCATGAAGCGCCTGGCCGAAGACAAGCCCGATCTGATCTTGATGGACGTGGTCATGCCGGGTCAGAACGGCTTTCAGCTGACCCGCTCCATCTCGCGCGATCCGCTGTTCGCCGATGTGCCCATTCTCATGTGCACCAGCAAGAACCAGGAAACCGACCGCGTCTGGGGGATGCGCCAGGGTGCGCGCGGCTACATCACCAAGCCGGTGGATGCAGCCGAGCTGCAAGCCAAGATCGCAGCGCTGTAAAGGCTGCGTCTGCCCATGGCGAACCGCGAAGCCCTCCGAGATCTCCAATCCCGTCTGGCAGGCCGCCTGCAGGCAGCACGTAGCGAAAGCGTGACGGTCGCTGCCTGGCTGGCCGTGCAGGCCGGCGGCCGTGACTACCTGCTGCCCTTGAGTCAGGCTGGGGAAATTTTCCCGTGGACGGGCGTTCAGCCCGTGCCCTATACCCAGAACTGGTTTCTGGGGATTGCCAATCTGCGCGGAACCCTGGCGGGTGTCGTGGATCTGGCCCTGCTGCTCAACCATGGCCGCTCCCGCAGCGAGCAGGAATTATCCGAAACCAGCTTGCTGGCATTCAACACCGCTTTGGAGGTGAATGCCGCCTTGCTGGTGGATCAGCTTCAGGGTCTGCGCGGCGCAGACGCCTTTGTCCAAAGCGAGCCGGCACCGGCTCGTTCTCCGAGCTTTTTTGGCTCCGTCCACATCGATAGCACAGGCCGCCGTTGGCAAGAGCTGCAGTTGCAGCGCCTGTCGCAAACCGCCAAGTTTTTGAGCATTCGTGCTTAAGGTTTCTGGAAGCAGCGCTATGTCTTTTGCACAACGATTCACCCAGTGGTTCCAACGCAAGTCTGATCGATCAGGCACGGGTGCTGACAACAGCATGCTTGGCGATACCGTGGCCCAGGACATGTATTCGCTGGATACCACCTTGGGAATGCGCAGCGGCGATGCGGTGCTGCCAACCCAGGAACAGGTCACGCTGCCGCTGCTGGGCAAGGCGCCGGTTCCCAGGCATCAGCGCACGCTGTTCACCTTGCTGGGTCTGTCGGTGCTGGTGCTGGTGGTCGTGGCGGCATGGATGCTGCGCTCGGCCAACAACTCCAACCAGCAGCTGGCTGCCACCGGCCAGGCCTTGATGCAGTCCCAGCGTCTGGCCAAATCGGTCTCCCAAGCCATGACGGGTGCCGAAGCGGCTTTTGCCGACGTGAAAGACAGCGCTGGCGTGCTGGCGCGCAATGTGCGCGCCCTGTCCTCGGGCGATCCCGAACTGGGCGTGAATGCCGTGGGTGCCGACCTGCAAGCCACGATGGACAGCATCACCCCACTGATGGAGCGGGCCGAAAAAAGCGCCGCTCTGATCATGGGGCAGCAAAAAATCCTGACTCAGGTCGGTGAGGCGTTGCGCACCATCAACCGCCAATCGTCGGACCTGTTGGAAACCGCTGAAACCATCTCCTCGCTGAAGCTGCAGCAAGGTGCGGGCGCCGCTGAGATTGCGGCCGCGGGCCAGCTGGTGATGTTGACCCAGCGTATTGCCAAGTCGGCCAATGAGTTCCAGACCCTGGAAGGCGTGAGCCCCGAGGCTGTGTTCCTGCTGGGCAAGGATTTGAACTCCTTCAAGGAAATCTCCGAAGGCCTGCTGGACGGCAATGCCGAGCTGCGCCTGGCGCCCAGCCGTGACGAGCAGATTCGCGAGCAGCTGCAAACCCTGATC
The DNA here is from genome assembly GCF_965139575.1 of Comamonas aquatilis. Classification (NCBI taxonomy): domain Bacteria; kingdom Pseudomonadati; phylum Pseudomonadota; class Betaproteobacteria; order Burkholderiales; family Comamonadaceae; genus Comamonas; species Comamonas aquatilis. The sequence continues at coordinate 56,557 of NZ_CBCSIW010000005.1, forward strand.
AAGCAGTACGACGAGACGCGTGCCCAGGCCAGCGCCATTTTGGGCAATCTGCAAGGCCTGGTCTCGGCGCGTGAAGCGCAGACGGCTATCAACAACGATAGCGAACCGCTGCGCCGTCAACTGGAAGAGCTGCAGACCGCTTTGCAAGGCGGCGCGGGTGCCAGCGTCTGGCAACTGGCCGTGTTGGCCCTGGCGGTTCTGGTGGCCGTGTTGTGCGGCATAGGAATCTCCCGCGTGCAGCTGATGGACAGCCGTGCACGCCAGCAACTGGCCGAACGCCACCAGATCGACGCCCGCTCTCAGGAGCAGGAGGCCAAGCGCATCAACGATGCCAACCAGGCCGCCATTTTGCGTTTGATGAACGAGCTGCAGTCGGTGGCCGAAGGCGATCTGACCCAGGAAGCCACGGTGACCGAAGACATCACGGGGGCCATTGCCGACTCGGTGAACTACACGGTGGAAGAATTGCGCGCTCTGGTGGGTTCGGTGCAGAACACGGCCACCCGGGTGGCTCAGACCACGGCCGAGGTGGATGCCAACTCCACCGAGCTGCTGGCCGCATCGAACGAGCAACTGCACGAGATTCGTGAAACCGGTCAGTCGATTCTGGAGATGGCCGGCCGCATCAATGATGTGTCGGCACAGGCGCAGCAATCGGCCCAGGTGGCCCGTCAATCGCTGCAGGCTGCCGACTCCGGCTTGAAGGCCGTGCAAAACGCCATCGGTGGCATGAACTCCATTCGCGACCAGATTCAGGACACTTCCAAGCGGATCAAGCGCCTGGGTGAATCGTCCCAGGAAATTGGTGAAATTACCGAACTGATTTCCGACATTACCGAGCAGACCAACGTACTGGCCCTGAACGCCGCCATCCAGGCTGCTTCGGCCGGTGAAGCGGGTCGCGGTTTCTCGGTGGTGGCGGAAGAAGTGCAGCGCCTGGCCGAACGCTCGGCAGACGCTACGCGCCAGATTGCGGCGCTGGTGAAAGCCATTCAGACCGACACCCAGGATGCGGTGGCCGCCATGGAGCGCTCCACCCAGGGTGTGGTGGACGGCGCGCGCCTGTCCGACTCCGCCGGCACCGCGCTGTCCGAAATCGACAGCGTGTCGCGCCGACTGGCCGAGCTGATCGAACAGATTTCCTCCTCTACCTCGCGCGAAGCCGCGCAGGCCAATGATGTGGCTGAGAATATTCAGCACATTTTTGCGGTGACGGAGCAGACGGGTGAAGGTACGCGCAGCACGGCACAACAGGTGCGTGAGTTGTCCCACATGGCCGAAGAACTGCGCCAGTCGGTGGCACGATTCAAGATCGTCTGAGTACCTATCAACACATACGAGCCCTGACGGGTCAAGGGAATTGAGCATGTCCGTGGTAGACGACTCGCCAATCCGTGCAGTGATGACTGCACCTGCAGAGCAGGACCTGGGGCCCCTGGCCTGGGTGCTTGATGAGCTGCGCAAGTCGCTGGAAGCTGCGAACAAGGCGGTAGGCCGATTTGTCCGGGACGCGGACGCGGCCCGTGTGGCCGATCTGGAGACGCTGGACACTTCGGCCCTGCGCATTGCGCGCCAGCAGTTGCACCAGGCTTGCGGTGCGCTGGAAATGGTGGGCCTGGGCGCTCCGGCCCAGATCATGCGCAGCATGGAGGATGCGGTCAACCGCTTCATACAGCGTCCCGAGCTGTGCACGGCCGAGGCGGCTGCCACGCTGGAGCGCACGCATTTTGCGCTGATGGAATTTCTGGAAACCATGCTGGCTGGCAAAGAAGTGTCGGCCGTGGCCTTGTTTCCCCAGTACCGTGAAGTGGCGACGCTGGCCGGCAATGACAAAGTGCATCCCGGCGATCTATGGCCTGCAGAGCGCCGGGCGCGCGAACCCGACTGGGTGGGCGCCATGCCCGCAGCGTTGGAATACGGCCCCGCAGCCCGCGCCTTGTTCGATGGCGTGGTGCTGCGCCTGATCAAGAGTGAAGACCGCGAAGCCTCGGCGCAAATGCGCGACCTGTGCCTGCGCCTTGCCGCCGGCAAGCTCGAGGACGTGACGGCGCGCAGCTTCTGGAAGATTGCAGCTGCCTTTTTCGATGCTCAGGCACATGGCCTGATCGCGGTCGATCTCTATGTCAAGCGCATGGCCTCGCGCGTGCTCATGCAATACGCCTCCATGGCCAAGGGCGACAGCCTGCCGCCGGCGCGGCTGCTGCAAGACCTGATGTTCTTCTGTGCCCAGGCCAAGCCGCGCGAGCGCTCCGGTGAGGTGCTCAAGGCGGTTCAGCAGGCCTACTCCATGGACGGCATGCCCCAGGTGGATTACCAGGTGGCGCGCTTTGGCCGCCATGATCCGGCCGTGCTGATTCTGGCGCGCAAGCGCATTGCGGCCGTGGCCGACACCTGGTCGGCTCTGGCCGGTGGCGAGCGCGGCAAGATCAAACTGACGGTGGAACAGTTCGGCCAGGTGGCCGAATCCCTGGTCAAGCTGCAGCCCGCCAGCCAGGGCCTGGCCCGGACCCTGATTCGCGTGGCGGAAACCGTGGACCGCATCGGTCAGCCGCCACCGGCCGAGCTGGCCATGGAAGTGGCGACGGCCGTGCTCTATCTGCAAGCCGTTTTTGCCACCTTCAACCTGGATGAGAAGGCCCAGGCCAGCCAGTTCAGCAGCCTGGTGTACCGGCTGGATGCTGCCTTGCAAGGCGCTCCTGCCCAGCCGCTGGAGCCCTGGATGGAAGAGCTGTTCCGCCAGGCCAGCGATGACCAGACCATGGGTTCGGTGGTGGGCGAATTGCGCTCCACCCTGGGCGAGTCTGAACGGCAGCTGGATATGTATTTCCGCAATCCCGCAGATACCAGCGTGCTGGCGGCCGTGCCTCACCAGATGTCGCAAATGCGCGGCGTGCTCTCGGTGCTGGGCTTTGATCAGGCTGCGTTTGGCATGCAGCGCATGCGCGAGAAGGTCGAGCAGCTGATCCTGGGTGAAGTCCGGGAGGAGCAGCGCGCTCAGGCCTTCGAGAAACTGGGCAACAGCCTGGGCGCCATGGGTTTTCTCATCGACATGCTCAGCTACCAGCGCAATATGGCGCGCAAGCTGTTCATCTATGACGAGGAAGCCGACGAGTTGCGCGTTCTCATGGGACGCAATCGCAACCGCAGCAGCGAGCCTTTCAAGCCCACGGTGGATATCTCCACCGAAGACTCTGCTCCCGAAATACCAGCGCAGACCGCTGTATCTGTCACTGTTCCAGAGCCATTTGCACCTGAAGTGCATGTCGCAGTTGCGGAACAAGCTATTGATTCCGTAGTGACAACGACAGCAGCAGACCCCGTGGCTGCCGAACCCATGACGGCGGTTTTGCCGGTTGAAGAACTTCAGCCGCCAGCCGCTCCCGTGGACGTAGATCTGGGGCAGATGCCGGATGCCGCTGTGGCCGAAAGCCTGGCGCCTTCCTTGCCGGCTCCCGCTCCGGTGAGCGAGCCTGCGCCCGATGCGCTGGGCGATGCCATGGCCCAGGTGTTTGCCGGCATGCATCAAAGCACGGCCGCCCAGCCCGAGGCGCAAGAGCCGTTGGCGGCATTGGATCTGGATCTTTCCGCGTCGCCATCGCCGGTGCAGGCTGTGCCCGACTTCGAAGTGCCGGCCTTCGTGGAGCCGGCGCTGAGTGTGCAGGAACTCGATGGCGAAGATGAGCTGCTGTTCATCTTCCTAGAAGAGGCCCGTGAAGTCGTGGAAAACGGCTTGCATGCCTTGCGTGTGCTGGAGGAGCAAGCCGGCAGCCTGAGCGAGCAAACTACGCTGCGCCGCGCGTTTCACACGCTCAAGGGCAGTTCGCGCATGGTGGGGCTGGATGAATTCGGCGAAGCCGGCTGGGCTCTGGAGCAAATGCTCAATGCCTGGCTGGCCGAGCAGAAGCCTATGCCCGCTCCCATGCGCGCTCTGGCCGTCGATGCTCTCAAGGCTTTTGCGGCCTGGGCGCAGGATCTGGAAGCGCGTCAGGCCGAGCACTGGTCTGCCACGCCATTTCGCGCCGCCGCCGATGCCATGCGTCTGACCGGCCAACGCGCCGATGTTGCGCTGATGCCGCGCCGCGCACGCAGGCCAGAGGCCATAGAAGAGTTTGCGCCGTTGGCTCCCGAAGCTGAGGCCCTCGATACGGCGGCGCCAGCAGCTCCTGCAGAACCACAGGCCTCCGCTGAACCCGCAGCTTCCGCTGAGCTGGGCTGGATGCTGGAGCTGCCTGAAGAAGACCAACCCGAAGGCAAGCCCGAGGAAAGGTCCGAGAACAGGCCCACAGAAGCCGCCGCCGAAGCGCTGCTGCCTGTGCAGAGCCATGAGCCGCATGCCTTTCTGCCCGCGCTGGACTTTGATGTCTTTCTTCCCGCGTCTGCCGAGGCACCGCTGCAGCAGCCCGGTGGCGCAGAAGAGACGGCAGATGCAGCGGTTGGTGAGGTGCCGGCCAGCCCCGATGAGGCGCAGGAGCTGGACTTTGCCGATTTCGAAATCGCCATGCGCGAGAGCGAGCTGGCGGCCCTGGATGCACACGCGCCCGTAGTCGAGCCCGAACCCGAATCGGCGCCCGAGCCCGAGCCAGAGACGCTCATTGAGCAAGCGCTTGAGAGCGCGCCGCAGCTGCTGCTGCAAGCGGCGCCGGCCGTGGATTTTGCGGACTTCGAAGTTTCTGAGACGGAGCCTGCCGCCAAGCGCACGCCTATCGCTGAAATCGATATGGCGCCGGAAGTGCCAGAGCAACCCACGCCGGAGCAACCCGCCGCGCCAGAGGACGATTACAAGCATATCGACGGGCTGCGCATCAGCACGCCGCTGTACAACGTCTACCTCCACGAGGCCGACGAGTGGTCCGAGCGCCTGCGGGCCGTGCTGCAGCAGTGGAGCCTGGACCTGAGCCAGCCCGTGCCCGAGGATGCCGTGGCTTTGGCTCATTCGCTGGCCGGCAGCTCAGGCACCGTGGGCTTCAAGCCGCTGTCCGAACTGGCGCGTCTGCTGGAGCACACGCTGCAGCATCTGCAGTCCCAGGGCTTCGCCACGCAGCTGCAGGCCAGCTGCTGCGTCAACGCGTCGGAAGAGATTCGTCGCCTGCTGCACCAGTTCGCCGCAGGTTTTCTGAAGACGGCGCAGCCCTCGATAGCCGAAGAGCTGCAGGCCTTGCTGGCGCAAAGCCTGGAGTTGACCGAGGTTCCGCCAGCACTCGAAGTCAGCGAGCTGGATCTCAGTGCCCGCGACTGGTCGGATCTGCTGACCGATTTGCCCGCCAAGACCGTGGATCCGCTGGATCTGCCGCTGGACTTCGCGGCGCAAACGCTTGAAAGCGCCGAGCCTCAGGCCGCCGATCCTGTTCTCGATACCGGCGCGCAAACACCCGAGTTGCCCCAGGCGCCTGCCGTGTACTCGGCCATGCCGCGGCCCGTGGGCGCCGAGCAGGAAGCCGATCTGCAGCGCCGCATCGATGCGGCGATTGCCCTGGCCGTCCATGCCGAGACCGACGATGACGAGATCGATGTGCTCGATCAGGTCGATCCCGATCTCTTCCCTATCTTCGAGGAAGAGGCCGTCGATCTGCTGCCCAAGCTGGGCGCAGCTCTGCGCCGCTGGCATGCACGCCCCTTGCTGGACGATGCCCGCAAGGAAACCTTGCGCGCCTTGCACACCCTCAAGGGCAGCGCCCGCCTGGCAGGTGCCATGCGCATGGGCGAGATGGCGCACCGGCTGGAGTCGGCCGTGGAGCGCGTGGATGGCGACAAACCCAGCGCCGAAAGCATTGATCCCTTGCTGGCCCGCTTTGATGCCCTGCAAGCCAGCTTCGATGTGCTGCGCGTGGCGGGCGAGCAGGACGCAGAGCCGCCGCTGGACCGGATTGACGATGCCGTGATTCAGGCGCCGCTGCATCTGGCCGCAGAAAGCGCTGCGACGGCTGCCGCTCAAGCGCAGAGCGTTCCTGCCGATGCCGCTACTGCCAGCAGTGAAAGCGTTGAGGCCGAGCCCCAGGCTTTCGCTTTCGATGACGAGCTGGATGCGCAGGCCGCAGCGTCTGCGGCCGCGCCGCGCGTCGCATCGCAGCAGACGGTGCGCGTGCGTGCCCAGTTGCTGGACCGCCTGATCTCCCAGGCCGGTGAGGTCTTGATTGCCCGCTCGCGTGTGGATTCACGCCTGGCCCAGGCCCGCGCTTCGCTGGGCGATCTGACGCTCAATCTGGAACGCCTGCGCAGCCAGCTGCGCGATATTGAGGTGCAGGCCGAGAGCCAGATGCAGTCGCGTCTGGCCCTGTCCAAGGATTCGGCCGCCGGCTTTGATCCGCTGGAGTTCGACCGTTTCACTCGCGTGCAGGAGCTGACTCGCATGATGGCGGAGTCGGTCAACGACGTGGCCACCGTGCAGCGCAATCTGCAACGCGACATGATTGCGGCGGAAGACGATCTGGTGGCCCAGGGCCGTCAGGCGCGCGATCTGCAGCGCGATCTGCTGCGCACGCGCATGGTGGAGTTCGAATCTCTGGCCGAGCGCCTGTATGCCGTGGTGCGCCAGACCTCCAAGGAGATGGGCAAGCAGGTGCGCCTGAACATTCTGGGCGGCACCATCGAAATGGACCGTGGCATGCTAGAGCGCATGATGCCGGCCTTCGAGCACCTGCTGCGCAACTGCGTGGCGCACGGCATCGAATCGCCCGAGCAGCGCCAGGCCGCAGGCAAGTCCGCCGTGGGCACCATCGAAATCATTCTGAGCCAGGAGCGCAACGATGTGGCGCTGTCGGTGGAAGACGACGGTGCCGGTCTGAACCTGGAAAGCATTCGCAGCAAGGCCATCAGCCAGAATCTCTGGGCCGCCGATCAGCACATGGGCATGGAGGACGCGGGCCGCCTGATCTTCGAGTCGGGCTTCAGCACGGCCACCGAGATCACCGGCGTGGCCGGGCGCGGCATTGGCATGGACGTGGTGCGCTCCGAAGTCAATGCGCTGGGCGGGCGCATAGAAACCCATTCCGAAGCCGGCCGCGGCAGCGCCTTCCGTCTGGTCTTGCCGCTGACCACGGCCGTGACCCAGGTGGTCATGCTGCGCGTGGGCAAGATGAGTGTGGGCGTGCCTGCCAGTCTGGTGGAAATCGTACGCCGCACGCCGCTGGATGCGCTGGGCCAGGCCTATCAAACCCAGGCGTTCCACGACGGCAGCGAAGTCATGCCGTTTTACTGGGCCGGTGCGCTGTGGCAATCGTCTTTGCGCAGCGAGGAGGCCGTAGGCCGTACCCGCCCCGTGCTGATTGTGCGCAGCGCCTCGCAGCGCATTGCCCTGCATGTGGATGAGGTGCTGGGCAACCAGGAAGTGGTGATCAAGAACCTGGGTCCTCAGCTGGCGCGTCTGCCCGGCCTGACCGGCATGTCCGTGCTGCCTTCGGGTGCCGTGGTGCAGATCTACAACCCGGTGGCCCTGGCCAATGTGTATGGCGATCAGGTGCGCGCTCTGGCGGCCAAGGCCGAGCAGGCTGCAGCCGAAGGTTTGCAGGCATTGCCCGCTGCTGCGGGCGCGCTGCTGACGGGCGATGCTCAGGCCTCGGTGCCTCTGGTGCTGGTGGTCGATGACTCGATTACCGTGCGCCGTGTGACCCAGCGCCTGCTGCAGCGCGAAGGCTACCGCGTGGCCCTGGCGGCCGACGGACTGCAGGCCATCGAAGTGCTGCAGGACGAGCGCCCCACGGTGGTGCTGTCGGACATCGAAATGCCGCGCATGGACGGTTTCGATCTGCTGCGCAATATCCGCGCGGACCAGCGACTGAAAGGCATGCCGGTGATCATGATCACCTCGCGCATTGCCCAAAAGCATCGCGAGATGGCGGCGCAGCTGGGCGCCAACCACTATCTGGGCAAGCCTTATGCCGACGAGGAACTGCTGGGCCTGATTCAGCACTACGCCTTGCAACGCAGCGGCCCGGCGCCCGAAAGCCAGCCTTTGCACGGTGGCACGACTGGCCGTACGCCGGCCGTGGACGACTGAGTTTTCTCTAGAAAACAAGGAGCGGCTTGCGCCGGTCTTGATTGGGTTTCAGATTGAATAAATTCTGAAACCTATGAAAGACAAGCGCAGGCCGCTTCTTTTTCAGGAGTCCTGATCGGAGCTGCTTTTGACCACGGCATAGCGGGCCAGCGTTTTTTCACGCGCTGCGGCGTGGTCCACCACAGGGTAGGGGTAGTGCTGGCCCAGGCGGATGCCGGCTTCGGCCAGCTCGATGGGCTTGGCCAGCCAGGGTGCATGGCGCAGCTTGGCGGGCAGGGCGGCGACTTCGGGCACGTAGCGGGCAATGAACTGGCCCTGGGCATCGAACTTCTGGCTTTGCGTGACCGGGTTGAAGATGCGAAACCAGGGCTGGGCGTCGCAGCCCGTCGATGCCGCCCACTGCCAGCCGCCGTTGTTGGCTGCCAGATCAAAGTCGTTGAGCTTCTCGGCAAAATAGGCCTCGCCGCGCCGCCAGTCCAGGCCCAGATCCTTGACCAGAAAGCTGGCCGTGACCATGCGCAGCCGGTTGTGCATATAGCCCGAGGTGTTGAGCTGGCGCATGGCGGCATCGACCAGGGGGTAGCCGGTGCGGCCTTCACACCAGGCGCTGAACAAGGCGTCGGCCTCGGGGCCGCTCTCCCATTCAATGGCGTCATAAGCGGGCTTGAAGCTGCGCTCGGTGACATGCGGATGGTGGGCCAGAATCTGAAAATAGAAATCGCGCCAGATCAGCTCGGACAGCCAGGTGGCCGCGCCTTCGCGGGCCTGAGGCGGCCAGTCCTCGTTGTGGGCGGCTTCATAGGCGATGCGCGCCAGCTCGCGTATCGATACCGTGCCAAAGCGCAGATGCACGCTGAGGTAGCTGGGGCCTTTGAGCGCGGGAAAGTCGCGCGCCGCCTGGTATTTGGGCAGGCGCGGCAGAAAGTCGGCCAGCAGCTGCCGGGCGCCGCTGACGCCGGTGGGCAGGCGCAGGCCGTCCAGCGTGCCGGCGGCAAAGCCCAGCTCGGCCGCGCTGGGCACGGGGCGCGTGTCTGCCTCGGGCCGGGCCGCCAGCTTGGCGCCCAGATGGCGCTCGCTGGGGTAGCTGGACAGATAAAACGGCGTGATCTTGCGCAGCCAGGCGTTCTTGTAGGGCGTGAAGACGGAAAACGGCGACAGGCTTTGCGTCAGCACCTCGTCGCGGCCGAAGATGCGGTGGTCTTTGCTGGGCAGAAAGTTCACCTGCTGGGCGCGCAGCTGGCGGCGCACGCCGGCATCGCGGGCCAGGGCCTGGGGTTCGTCATCGTCATTGCAGAACACCGCCTGCGCGCCCAGTTCACGGGCCAGGGCGGGAATGATGTCCTGGGCCAGCCCCCGGCGCACGATCAGGCCGACATCGCTGCGACCGCTGCTGCTGCGCAGGCTCTGGTCCAGCTCGGCCAGGCTCTGGCAGATGAACTCCACGCGGCGGTCTGCACGCGGCAGAGACGCGAGAATGCTGTCGTCAAGCACAAAAACGCAATAAAGCTGTGCGCACTGGCGCAAAGCGTCATAAAGCGCGGCATTGTCGGCCAGGCGCAGATCGCGTCGGAACCAAACCAAGCCCACAGGGTAAGAAGGAGACATAGATCGCCGGTAAAATCGCTGACATGTCTGAAGAATCTGCGCCTATCAATTTGACGCACCACTTCCTGATCGCCATGCCCGGATTGGAAGATGAGTCGTTTTCGCGCAGCGTGGTCTACCTGTGCGAACACAGCGAGCGTGGAGCGCTCGGTCTGATTATCAACAAACCTTCCAGTCTCAGTCTGGAAGGCTTACTCAAAAAGGTGGACCTGGGTCTCAAACGCGAGGATTTGCGCAACGAGCAGGTCTATACCGGCGGCCCGGTGCAAACCGACCGAGGTTTTGTACTGCACGAGCCCATGGTGATCGAGGGCGCGGCGGCGGACGAATCGGCCTATGCCTCGACCATGACCATCCCTGGCGGGCTGGAGATGACCACTTCCAAGGACGTGCTCGAAGCCCTGTCCGATGGCGCAGGCCCCAAGCGGCTGCTGGTCACGCTGGGCTATGCCTCCTGGGACGAAGGCCAGCTGGAATCCGAAATCGGCGAGAACGCCTGGTTGACGGTGGCGGCCGACCCCATGGTGATTTTTGACACCCCGGTGGAGCAGCGCTATGACCGCGCCCTGGGCCTGCTGGGTTTGCAGCGCTGGATGCTGTCGCCCGAATCCGGACGTGCATGACTGATATTTCCTCTTCCCACAAGGCCGCCGATGCGGCCTTTTCATCGGCCGACGGATCGACGCAGGCATCGGGTGTGGCGCCAGCCGCAGCCCCCGTGCCCAGCCAGCCCGAGGTTCCCGCGCACTTTCAACAATTTCTGGCTTTTGACTTTGGCACCAAGCGCACAGGCTGCGCTTCGGGCAACCGGGTGCTGGGCGGGGCCAATCCCCTGCCCACCATCAAGGCCGAAGCTGCAGAGGCGCGCCTGGCGGCGGTGGACAAACTGGTGCGCGAGTGGCAGCCCAATGCGCTGGTGATCGGCGTGCCCTATCACCCCGATGGTGCTGCGCACGAGAACACGGCGCGGGCCTTGAAGTTTGGCCGCCAGCTGAGGAGCCGCTGCAAGCTGCCGGTCTATGAAGTGGACGAACGCTACAGCACGACCGAAGCCCTGGCCGGCGGCGCGCGTGACGCCGATGCGGCTTCGGCCTGCATTATTTTGGAACAGTTTTTGAGGAGTCTTCCATGAGTGAAACCATTGCAGGAAACCAGTCGGGACAAGGTAGCCTGATTCTGGATGCCGAAGCCTTGTACGGCGAATTGCTGCGTGGTGTGCAGCGCCTCATGGGGCCCCAGACGCGTCTGGCCGGCATCACCTCGGGCGGCGCCTGGCTGGTGGAGCGCCTGCACAAGGATCTGAATCTGCAAGGCAAGCCTGCCGTGCTCTCGTCCTCGCTGCACCGCGACGATTTCGCCCAGCGCGGCATGAGCACCAGCGCGCAGACGCAGATCGACTTTGACGTCAACGGCGCCGATATCCTGGTGCTGGACGATGTGCTCTACACCGGCCGCACCGTGCGCGCCGTGCTCAACGAACTTTATGACTACGGCCGGCCCGCTTGCGTGCGCCTGGCCGTTTTGGTGGACCGGGGTGGGCGCGAGTTGCCCTTCCAGGCCGACTTTGCCGCAGCGCGCGTGGTGCTGCCGGCCGACCGTCTGCTGTCGCTGGCACGCGACGAAGGCGGTGTTTTCCACTTTCGCATCCAAGAGGCCTGATCGTGCTGTACAAGCGCAACCCCCAACTGAACAAGAACGGCGAGCTGATCCACCTGCTCTCCACCGAAGGCCTGTCCAAGGACATCCTGACCCACATCCTCGACACCGCCGGCAACTTCGTCAGCGTCAACGACCGTGAAGTCAAGAAGGTGCCCTTGCTGCGCGGCAAGAGCGTGTTCAATCTGTTCTTTGAAAACAGCACACGTACCCGCACCACCTTCGACATCGCCGCCAAGCGTCTGTCGGCCGACGTGTTCAATCTCGATATCGCGCGCAGCTCGGCCAGCAAGGGTGAGACCCTGCTGGACACCATTGACAACCTCTCGGCCATGGCGGCCGATATCTTTGTCGTGCGTCACAGCGAATCGGGTGCGCCTTATCTGATCGCCAAGCATGTGGCACCCCATGTCCACGTGGTCAATGCCGGTGACGGTCGCCATGCCCACCCCACCCAGGGGCTGCTGGACATGTACACCATCCGCCACTACAAAAAGGATTTCTCCAATCTGCGCGTGGCCATCGTGGGCGACGTGCTGCACTCGCGTGTGGCGCGCTCCGACATTCACGCCCTGACCACGCTGGGCGCGGCCGAAGTGCGCGTGGTCGGCCCGCGCACGCTGGTGCCTTCGGACATGGCCAGCATGGGCGTGCGCGTCTTCCACAACCTGGAAGAAGGCATCAAGGACTGCGATGTCATCATCATGCTGCGCCTGCAAAACGAACGCATGAGCGGCGCGCTCCTGCCTTCCAGCCAGGAGTATTTCAAGAGCTTCGGCCTGACGCCCGAGAAGCTGCAGCTTGCCAAGCCCGATGCCATCGTCATGCACCCCGGCCCCATCAACCGCGGCGTGGAAATCGCCTCGGAAGTGGTGGATGGGCCGCAGGCCGTGATCCTCTCGCAGGTGACTTTCGGCATCGCCGTGCGCATGGCCGTGATGTCGATCGTGGCGGGTAACGAAGCCTGATGGAGCATCAGGCCATCCCCCTGAGCGGCTGCGCCGCTTCCCCCTTCTCTCGCAGCGCTGCTGCGGGAAGGGGGACGACGCCCGCGCCGCGAGGCGGCTCTTGCTCGGCGTCTCATTCGACAGCTGGCCGGTACACAGGGCAGGGTGGCATTGGGTTCAATATGTTTTTTGTAGCTGCTAGCGCTTGTGTGGCAAGGGCTGGTAGCCAATTTGGTGCCAAACCATGAAGATTCTGATTCGCAATGGCCGGGTGATGGACCCGGCACGAGGTTTTGACCAGCAGGCCGATATCGCCATCGATGGCAGCGTGATCGCCGCCATCGGCATGGTGCCCGATGGTTTTGTGGCCGAGCGTGAAATCGATGCCAAGGGCTGCTGGGTGCTGCCCGGTCTGGTCGATCTGGCCATGCGCCTGCGCGAGCCCGGCTACGAGCACGAAGGCATGTTGCAGTCCGAAATGGCGGCTGCCGTGGCCGGCGGCGTGACCAGCCTGGTCTGCCCGCCCGATACCGATCCCGTGCTCGACGAGCAGGGCCTTGTGGAAATGCTCAAGCTGCGTGCCGACAAGCAGCACAAGGCGCGGCTGTTCCCCATGGGTGCGCTGACCATAGGTCTGAAGGGCGAGACGCTGACCGAGATGGCCGAGCTGACCGAATCGGGCTGCGTGGCTTTTGGCCAGGCCGATGTGCCGCTGTCCAGCATCACCACGCTCAGCCGCGCGCTGAGCTACGCCAACACCTTTGGCTATGCCGTGTGGCTGCGCCCGCAGGACAAGGACCTGGGCAAGGGCGTGGCCGCCAGCGGCGCCCTGGCCACCCGCATGGGTCTGGCCGGCGTGTCCGTGGCGGCGGAGACGATTGCGCTGCACACCATCTTCGAGCTGGTTCGTGGCTCGCAGACCCGAGTCCACCTGTGCCGCATCTCCAGCGCCGCAGGCGTGGAGCTGGTGCGCCGCGCCAAGGCCGAAGGCCTGAACGTGACGGCCGACGTGTCCATCAACTCGCTGCTGCTGACCGAAAACGATATCGGCTACTTCGACAGCAGCGCCCGTGTGGTGCCCGTGCTGCGTCAGCAGCGTGATCGCGATGCCCTGTCTGCCGCTTTGGCCGACGGCACCATCGACGCCCTGGTCTCCGACCACACCCCCGTGGATGAAGACGAAAAAGCCCTGCCGTTTGCCGAGTCCGAGCCCGGCGCCACCGGCGTGGAGCTGCTGCTGTCCGTGGCCGTCAAATGGAGCCGCGACCATGGCGTGCCTCTGAACCGTGCCTTGCAGGCCGTGACGGCATCGCCCGTGGCGGTGCTGGGTGCCGCCTTGGGCGAGCAGCAAGCGCAGCTAGGCCTGCTGCAAGAGGGCGGCGTGGCCGATCTGTGCATTGTCGATCCCGCTTCCGAATGGACGGTGGAGCCCAAGGCGCTGCTGAGCCAGGGCAAGAGCACGCCGTTTGGTGGCTACGAACTGCCGGCCCGCGTGCGCTACACACTGGTCGATGGACAGATCGCTTTCGAGCGGGCGGCTTAAGCCGCTGCTGGGCCGCAAAAAAAGCATCAGCTTGGGCTAGGGCGGTGCGGCGAGCTTTGGCCTGCGCCGCCTGCCCCGGGCCTGCCGAGATTTTGAGCGTCAGTCGGGAACGAGGAATTCTTGCTAACCATGGCTAACGGCTTGTACAAAATCAAAAACAGTTTGCGCGCCGTCTGGCGCGGTCTGCGTCTGCTGGCCCATGTCGCCAAGGGCGCATGGATTGTGGCCTTCCGCTTTCCGCAGCTGCACTACTGGCAGCAGCATGAGCATGTGCAGGCCTGGGCCGCCACCTTGATGGTGCGCGCTGGGGTGCAGCTGCAGATCGAAGGGCAGCCACCCACCAAAGGCCCGGTGCTGCTGGTCAGCAATCACATTTCCTGGTTGGACATTCCGCTGCTGCATGCGGCGCGCCACTGCCGCTTCATCTCCAAATCCGACGTCAAGGGCTGGCCCATCATCGGCACGCTGGCCACAGCAGCCGGCACGCTCTACATACAGCGCAGCTCACGGCGCGATGCCATGCGCATGATCACGGCCATGGAAGAGGCTTTCAAGCGTGGCGAAATTCTGGCCGTCTTCCCCGAAGGCACGACGGGTGACGGTCGCGAGCTGCTGTCGTTTCACTCCAACCTGCTGCAGGCGGCCGTGCAGGTCGATGCCCAGGTACAGCCCGTGGGTCTGCGCTTTGTCGATGGAAAAACCGGCGAGCCCAGCTATGCCGCCACCTATGTGGGCGATGAAACCCTGCTGGGTTCCATCTGGCGCGTGCTCAGTGCCGAGCAGCTGATGGCCGTGGTGCATTACGGCGAGCCACAGCAGGCCCAGGGGCGCGACCGGCGTGTCTGGGCCAAGGATTTGCACGCCGAGGTGGACAGGCTGCGCAAAGCTTGAGTCGGCTCCTGTGGAGCGCAGCAACCTGGCACGAGCGACTTACAGCGACATCTTGCTGTCCACAATCACCTTGCGCCAGCGCTGCAAGTCCTTGGCAATCAGGTCGGCAAACACCTTGGGCGTGCTGGGCATGGGCTGGGCACCTTCGCTTTGCAGGCGCTCCAGAATGGCCGAGCTCTTGAGCGAGGCATTGATCTGGGCGTTGATCTTGTCCACCACATCGATAGGCATCTGGGCCGGGCCCACCACGCCATACCACTGGTCGGCCTCAAAGCCGCTCAAGCCGGGCAAACCGGTCTCGGCCACCGTGGGCACATTGGGCAAGGCGGCAATGCGCTGAGGCGAGGACACGGCAATCGCCTTGATCTGCCCGGAGCGAATCTGCGCCAGCACCGCCGGCACGCCGGTGAACAGCGCCTGCACCTGACCGGCCACCAGATCGTTGACGGCCGGTGCCGTGCCCTTGTAGGGCACATGCTGAAGATTCAAGCCGGCCTGCAGGGCCAGATAGGCCATGGTCATATGGGCGGCACTGCCGTTGCCGCCCGAGCTGTAGTTCACGCTGCCGGGTCTGGCCTTGGCATAGGCGATGAACGAGGCCAGATCGTTGACGGGTACGGAGGGGTGAACCACCAGCACATTGGGCACGCGCGCCACCCAGGCCAGGGGGGTGAAACTCTTGATCGGGTCGTAAGGCAGCTTGGGGTAGAGCGTGGGCGTGACCGCCAGCGTGCCCACATGGCCCATGAGCAGGGTATAGCCGTCGGCAGCGGCCTTGGCCACGCGGTCTGCGCCAATGCTGCCGCCGGCACCCGCCACGTTTTCCGGCACCACACTCTGGCCCCAGGCCGTGGTCAGCTCATGGCCGATGGCACGGCCCAGAATGTCGGCCGAGCCGCCGGGGGTGAACGGAATCACCATGCGGATGGCCTTGTGGGGATAGCTCGCTTTTTGCGCAGCAGCCAGGCCAGGCAGGCCTGCAAGGCTAGGCAGCGCTGTGGCACCTGCCCATTGCGCCCACTGCCTGCGGGTCAGATGTTGAAACGAAGTCATGGCCAGTCTCCTTGTTTTGTCTTGTTAATAGTCTAGGGATGAGGCCCGAAAAAGCCAGAGCGCAGCGCTCATAGCTGATATGTCTTATGCGCTGGCCCTACCACTGCATCCAGCGAAACCGGGTACGCTTGCCGCCATGCATTCCCGAGTTTTGCGTTACTTCGATGAAGTCGTTCGCCGTGGCTCCATACGCAAAGCGGCGGAGTATCTGCACGTGGCTCCTACCGCCGTCAACCGGCAAATTCTGGACCTGGAGGCCGAGCTGGGTGCGCCGCTGTTCGAGCGCATCAGCAATCGCCTGCGTCTGACGCCTCTGGGGGAAATGGTGCTGGCCCATGTGCGCCAGACCCTGCGCGAGCACGAGGCACTGCGCGAAAGAATCGAAGACTTCAAAGGCGCAAGGCGCGGCCATATCGGCATTGCGGCCACCACCGGGCTGGCGGCTTCGCTGATGCCCTCGCTGGTACATGATTTTCGCCAGCGCTATCCGGGCATCACGGTGCGCGTGATCGATATGCCGGTGGCCGAGATTGCGCTGGCGGTCGAGCGTGGCGAGATGGACCTGGGCCTGTGCTACGACCTGCCGCTGCCCAAGACCTTGCGGGTGCTGGCGGCCAGCGAATGGCAGATTGGGGCGGTGGTGCCGCCGGGTCATGCACTGGCAAAACACTCTTCGGTGCTGCTCAGCGAGTGCGTGGGCTACCCGCTGATCCTGCCTGCGCCACCGCTTTCCATTCGCACGCTGCTGGATGCGGCCTTCGCCAGAAACGCCATCGAGGTCACACCGGTGGCCGAGTCCACCTCCATGGCCTTGATTCAACGTCTGGTGGCCATGGGCAGCGGCATCGCCTTGCTCAATCCTCTCGATGTGATGGAGGAGTGCAGCCGCAATGCCCTGCTGTATCTGCCCTTGCGCGATCCCGAACTGCAGCGCCAGGCCTTGGTGCTGATGGCCCGCAGCAAAGGGCAGCTGAGCGCCGCTGCGGAGCTGATGGCGCAAAGCATAGAGGCGGCTCTGGCACGCATGTTTGCCGCGATCTAGCCGGGGTTGATGTACACATTTTGTGTGCATTAGAGGCGGAATTTAGCGCTATCGTGAGTTCACAAGTCTTTCTAGACTGGCCTCCACTTGAACGACAGTGGAAACGCCAAAATGACTTTGATAGCCCTTCATGCCGATGTACTCGTCACCATGGACGAGCAAAGGCGCGAGATCGCCGATGGAGCTCTGGTGGCCGAAGGGGCCGCCATCCAATGGGCCGGCCCCACGGACCAGCTGCCGCAGCAATACCGTGCGCTGATGGAGACCGGCCAGGCCCAGGTGCTCAATATGCGCGGCAAGGTGGTGATTCCCGGCCTGGTCAACACCCATCACCACATGTACCAGAGCCTGACCCGCGCCGTGCCTGCGGCCCAGGATGTGGAGCTGTTTGACTGGCTGGGCAATCTGTACATGTTGTGGTCGCATCTGACGCCGCAGATGGTGCATGCCTCCACGCAGACGGCCATGGCCGAGCTGATGCTGTCGGGCTGCACCACCAGCAGCGACCATCTCTACCTGTTTCCCAATGGCTCGCGTCTGGACGACTCGATTGCTGCGGCCCAGCAGATGGGCATGCGCTTTCATGCAGCGCGGGGCTCCATGAGCCTGGGACGCAGCAAGGGCGGTCTGCCCCCGGATCAGGTGGTGGAGGACGAGGCCTTCATCCTGCGCGACAGCCTGAGGCTGATTCAGCAATACCACGACAGCTCCCGGCACTCCATGCTGCGTGTGGTGCTGGCGCCTTGCTCGCCGTTTTCGGTGACGCGCGAGCTCATGCACCAGTCGGCGCTGCTGGCGCGTGCCCATGGGGTTTCGCTGCATACCCACCTGGCGGAGAACGAGAACGATGTGGCGTTCTCGCGCGAGAAATTCGGGCTGACGCCGGCGCAATACGCAGAGAGCCTGGGCTGGGTGGGGCGCGATGTCTGGCATGCGCATTGCGTCAAGCTCGATGCCGAGGGCATTGCCCTGTTTGCCCGCACCGGCACGGGGGTAGCGCATTGCCCTTGCTCCAATATGCGCCTGGCCTCGGGCATTGCACCCGTGCGCCATATGTGCGATGCCGGCGTGCCCGTGGGGCTGGGCGTGGATGGCAGCGCTTCCAACGACGGCGCTCACATGCTGGGCGAAGTGCGCCAGGCCATGCTGTTGCAGCGCGTGGGCCATGGGCCGGCCGCCATGAGTGCGCGCCAGGCCCTGGAAATCGCCACCCTGGGCGGTGCGCGCGTGCTCAATCGCGACGATATCGGCGCCATCGCCACCGGCATGTCGGCCGATTTCGTGGCCTTCGACATGAACCAGATTGCCTATGCCGGCGCCGGCCACGACCCCGTGGCGGCCCTGGTGTTCTGCACGCCTACCCAGGTGCACACCAGCGTCATCAATGGCCGCGTCGTGATTGCCGATGGGCAGTTGCTGACGGCAGACCTGGAGCAGGTGCTGGGCACGCACAGAACGCTCGCCAGCCAGCTGTTCAAAGCGGCCTACCAAAGCTGAGCAGCGCCAGCCGCTGCCATCTCGTCCATTGAGCCTGAGGGCGCGAGCCCGTCAGGCAAAAACATTCCGATAACAAACCAAGGAGACAGGCAATGGAACATTTGATCTACGGCGTTGAGGATCGCCCACCGCGTTTTTTCACCACGCTGCTGCTGTCGCTGCAGCATTTGCTGGCCGCGCTGGGGGGCATCATCGCGGTGCCGCTGGTGTTTGGCGGAGCGCTCAAGCTGCCGGCCGACCAGATCGTGGCCCTGGTCAACGCGGCCTTGCTGGGCTCGGGGGTGGTGACCATCATCCAGTGCCGGGGCGTGGGGCCTGTGGGCATACGGCTGCCTTGCGTGATGGGCACCAGCTTTGCGTTTGTCGGCGCGGGCATCAGCGTGGGTCTGGAGCACGGCGTGCCCGGCATTCTGGGTTCATCGCTGGTGGGCTCTCTGGTGATGATCGTGGGCAGCTTTTTCATGCCGGTGATCCGCCGCTTCTTTCCGCATACCGTCACCAGCGTGGTCGTCACCATGATCGGTCTGTCGCTGACGCCGGTGGCCGTGGACTGGGCGGCAGGCGGCGTGGGCAGTGCCGGCTATGGCTCGGTGGCCAATCTGGCGGTGGCCGTCTTCGTGCTGTTTCTGGTGATTGGCTTTGTGCAATGGGGCAAGGGCATGATTTCAGCATCGGCCGTGGTGCTGGGCATTGTGTGCGGCTATCTGCTGTGCCTGGCCATGGATTGGATCGATTTCACCCAGGTCAGGCAGGCGGCCTGGTTTGCCATTCCCCAGCCTTTGCACTTCGGCATGAGTTTTCCCCTGTCCGGCGTTGTGGCCATGTCCATCGCCTTTCTGGTCACGATTGTGGAAACCACGGGCACTTTCATGGCTCTGGGTGCTGCCACGCGCACGCCGATTCCCGGCAAGCGCCTGGCCAGCGGCATGTTGTGCGATGGCGTGGGCTCGGCCTTTGCCGCGCTGATGTCCAGCCCGCCGGTCTCCACTTTTGCGCAGAACGTGGGCGTGGTGTCGCTGACCGGCGTGGCCAGCCGCCATGTGGTCATGCTCACCGGGGTGATGCTGCTGTTGGCCGGCTTGTTTCCGGTGCTGGGCGCCTTGGTGGTCACCATTCCCCAGCCGGTTCTGGGTGGCGCAGGCCTGATGATGTTCGCCATGATTGTCTGTGCCGGCGTGCGCATGCTCAGCAGCAGCGAGCAGTCGCGTCGCAGCACGCTGATCATTGCCGTCTCTCTGGGCTGCGGCCTGGCCGTCACCGTCAGGCCCGATCTGCTGGCCAAGATGCCGGCCTTTATCCGCGAGGTGTTTGGCTCAGGCATTACGGTGGGTGCGCTGGTAGCGGTGGCTTTGAATCTGGTGCTGCCGGGTCGCGAGCTGGAAGTGCATGAGGAGGTGGCGGCCTGAACGAGGCTAGCGGCATGGAATTCATGCGTCGGGACACTACACTCGGCGCATGACTACAAGCCACCCCACGGATGCGCCGGTGAATCGCCCCGATATCACCATTTTCCACAACAACCGCTGCAGCAACTCGCGCGGAGCCCTGGCCCTGCTGCGCGACAACGGCATCGAGCCCAATATCGTGGACTACCTTGCCACGCCGCTGACGGCACCCGAACTGGCCGAACTGGTGGCGCATCTGGGCGTGCCTTTGCAGGATTTGCTGCGCACCAAGGAAGCCGCATACCAGGAGCTGGGCCTGGATCAGGCCGGCGTCAGCGACGCGCAGCGGCTGGCTGCGGTTGCCGCGCATCCCGTGCTGCTCAACCGCCCCATCGTGGTCACGCCCAAGGGGGCTGCACTGTGCCGGCCGCCCGAGAAGGTGCTGGCGCTGATCTGAGGCGTTTGCTATTAATGGGAGAGCTGACAGCGCTCTTCCTTCAATGACTTCAGCAAGTTTTTTACTGAAAACAAAGCAGGGATATGCGCAAGGCGCTCATCTCTTTGCTGTGCCAACGAGGCTGACCGCTCCTAAGTCTGGCCTAAGTCTGGGCGTTCAAACTACCTCTCAATAGCACCAGTACGGTGCATTTTTGAAAGGTTTGCCATGAATACGCTTTTGTCTACACCTCGTCGTCTGGTCATGGCTCTGGTGGCCGCCGGAGCGATTGGTGCGCTGGGAGCGACCGGCGCCGGTCTGGTGGGGGCCAGCCGCAGCGATGCCGTCGCTCAGACGGCAGTCTCCTCCTTCAATCAGCCCGCAGCCGGCAATCTGCCCACGCTGACTACACCTAATTTTGCCGAGATCACCGCCCGCAACGGAGCTGCCGTGGTCAATATCAGCGTGGTCGGCACTTCGCGCTCCATGCGCGAGGACACGGCGGATTCCGCCAGCGAGCGCGGCGCGGCGCCGCAGATCAGCCCCGACGACCCCTTCTTTGAATTCTTTCGCCAGTTCGGTCTTCCCGGCATGCCGGGCATGCAAGGCGGCCGAGGCCAAAGACCCGATACGCCGGTGCGCGGTGAGGGCTCGGGCTTTATCGTCTCCAGCGATGGCGTGATTCTCACCAACGCCCATGTGGTGCATGGCGCCAAGGAGGTGACGGTCAAGCTCACCGACCGGCGCGAGTTCAGCGCCAAGGTGCTGGGTGCCGACCCCAAGACCGATGTGGCCGTGCTCAAGATCGAGGCCAGCGGCCTGCCCACCGTCAAGTTGGGCCAGACCAGCCAGCTGCGCGTGGGTGACTGGGTGCTGGCCATCGGCTCGCCCTTTGGTTTTGAAAACAGCGTGACGGCGGGCGTGGTCAGCGCCAAGGGCCGCTCGCTGCCCGATGATTCCTTTGTGCCCTTCCTGCAGACCGACGTGGCCATCAATCCCGGCAACTCGGGCGGTCCGCTGTTCAATGCGCAAGGTGAGGTGGTGGGCATCAACAGCCAGATCTACAGCCGCTCCGGTGGCTACCAGGGCGTGTCGTTTGCGATTCCCATCGAGCTGGCCACGCACGTGCAGCAGCAGATTCAGACCACGGGCAAGGTGCAGCACGCCAAGCTGGGGGTGAGCGTGCAGGAGGTCAATCAGGCGTTTGCCGACTCCTTCAAGCTGCCCAAGCCTGAAGGCGCGCTGGTGGCCAGCGTGGAAAAGAACGGCCCCGCCGCCAAGGCCGGACTGGAGCCCGGCGATGTGGTGCGCAAGGTCGATGGCGTGGCCATTGTGGGCAGCGGCGATCTGCCTGCCTTCATAGGCCAGGCCTTGCCCGGCCAGAAGGTGACGCTGGAAATCTGGCGCAAGGGTGAAGCCAAAACGCTGACCGCCACCCTGGCCGATGCCAGCGACAAGACCGAGCGCTTGGCTCAGGGTGCGCAGGATGCCGACAAGGGCAAGCTGGGCCTGGCGCTGCGCCCGCTGCAGCCTGAGGAGAAAAAGCAGATCGGCGTGGATGCCGGCCTGGTCGTGGCCCAGGCGGGCGGACCCGCTGCTGCCGCCGGCATAGAGGCTGGCGATGTGCTGCTGGCCATCAACGGCGTGCCTGCCGGCAATGTGGAGGCGGTGCGAGCCGCCGTGGCCAAGGCCGACAAGTCCGTGGCCGTGCTGATCTGGCGCGATGGCAACAAGATTTTTGTGCCTGTGCGCCTGGGATAAGCCTGAACACCGGCTTCGCTTGAAGCGTCGTTAATCGCTGGGTTTGAGAATGGATGACACCGATACAGGTTTGTATCGGTGTCATTTTGTTTTATTAAATTTCGTTTGAAAATTCGATTGAAACCAGATTTACATCTGGAAAATAAATCAATAGGTATTCCGAATTAAATAGTCGCGTTTCATTGAGTAACAAAAAATTAAGTATTGATTGCCATAAACTGCCGGGCCTGCGTGTGTGCTTTCTACCTATTTCCTTGATGCCATGAACTGAATGGCCGGCAAGTCGAGGTCTTGGAAAGCGCATCACCGCATCCGGCCGCAAACGATGGCGCACTCATATCAAACGCCATGCTTTCCATCGCGTGGCACCGCGAGGGAGGCTTAATTTGGAACAGGAATCCAGCCTGCAGGCCCACGGCCTGGGGGCATCGTATGGCGCGCGCGTCATCCTGGCGGAGGTGGACTTTGCCCTGCCAAAAACCGGTGTCACGGCCTTGCTGGGGCCGGCAGGCACGGGCAAATCCACACTGCTGCGCACCATGGCGGGACTCAACGCTGGCAACCCGCGCTTTCGTCGCTGGGGTGCGCTGCACTATGCAGGCCAGCCCGTAGACGGGCATCCGGGCTCCGTGCATCCGGCGCAAGCCCTGCCGCGCCTGGTGCAGCAGCAGGCCAGTCTCATGCGTTCGAGCACGCTGCAAGCCTTGATCGAGCCAATGCGCCTGCATCAGCAGCACTCGCCGCTGCAGTGGCGGCAATGGGTACAGGCCCGTTTGCAGGAGTACGGCTTTGCCGAGTTGGTGCCCAAGTTGGATACGCCGATCCTGGAGCTGACGGTCATGCAGCAACGCGCCGTGGCCATTTTGCGCGAAGCCTGGGCCGAGCCTGCCGTGCTCATGCTGGACGAGCCCACGGCAGAACTTGCCGGCTACGAAGCCTTTGTGTTGCTGGAGCTGATTACCCGGGTGGCGCAGCGCAGCTGTGTACTGCTGGTCACCCACCAGCAAAAACATGCGCAGGCGGTGGCGCAGCACATGCTGCTGCTGGCCGGCGGGCGCATTCAGGAGTCCGGCCCCATGGATGGCTTCATGCACGCGCCAGCAACGGCGGCGGGCCGGCAGTTCTTGCGCAGCGGCGGTTGCTCGGTGCCCATGCCGGGTACGCCGGCTGAGCACTTGGCCGACGATGTACAGCCTGCGCCGCCCTTGCCGGCGGCGGCGCTGAAGGCGATTGCCGAATTTGCAGACCTTCAGGCTGTGGCGATGAAGCCTCCTCAAAAAAATGAGCTTGAAGCGCAGAAATTTATTGAGCTGCAGGCAAAAAGAATCATTGAAACCACGGCGGCAGCCGTTCAGGCGCAGGGCAGGGCCGCATCTGCCATGGCGCAGCATGGGTTGGCGGCATTCAAGGCGCGCCCGGTGAGCACCGCCGTGCTGATGGACATGCTGCCGCTGACCGCCGCCGAGCATTCCGTGCCTGCCAGCCGTGGCCCCAGCGGCTTTGCCTGGCTGGTGCCGGGCCGTCTGGCGGGCACGCCCTGGCCCGGCGTGGTGCATGACATGGATCTGGACCTGCAGGCCTTGCGCCGCTGCGGCGTCACCATGCTGATCACGCTGACCGAGAAAGACTTTCCGCAGCCTCCGTTGCAGCGCCACGGGCTGAAGAACTTCCATCTGCCCGTCTATGACCATGAGTCGCCCACCGTCGCGCAGATCCAGATGCTGCTGGCGCGCATGTCTGCAGCCATGCGGCGCGGCGAAGTGCTGGCCGTGCATTGCCTGGCCGGTCTGGGCCGCACCGGCACCGTGCTGGCTGCATGGCTGGTGCGCGAAGGTCTGACCGGCGAGGAGGCGCTGCGCCGCGTACGCCTGATTGACGCGCAATACGTGCAGTCCCAGGCGCAGGAAGCGCTGCTATACGCATACGAAAACGCGCTGCTTGAAAAAATGGCGTGACCGAGATCGAGAAAATGAAAGAGAGAACGTAATGAGTTTGGATGCAGTTTTGAGCCAGGTGGTGCCCACGGTTCCCGAATGTCTGGCTGTGGGTTATGTGGACGCGGGCTCCGGCATGTTGTTGTCCATCCGCACCGTGGATTCTCACCCCCGCGAGGTCATTGATCTGGTGGCAGCGGCGACCGGTGATTTGTTCAACGGTCCCAATGTCTCCATGATCGAGAAGATGTTCAAGCGCTCGCGCGGCCTCAGCGACGACGGCCATCACTATTTTCAGGAAATCATCATCAACAGCGACAACCTGATTCATGTGTTCCTGCGCAGCAAGTCGGTGCCTGACTATGTGGCAGTCTTTGTCTGCCGTCGCACGGCCAATCTGGGCATGGCGCTGACCAAGGCACGCATGGCCATGCCGCAGATCGAAGCCGCGCTTTGATCTGCGGGGCCTAGCGGCTGGGGCGCACATCGCTCGCTATTGCTTGGATGGCGCATGTGGCTACGGGGCTTAACAGACACAAAGGCGCATGGATCGTTATGCTTGGTCCATGCGCCTTTTGCTTGTTGAAGATGACACCATGATTGGCCAGGCCGTGCAGGGCCTGCTGCGCGGTGACGGTTATGCGGTGGATTGGGTGGTCGATGGTCTGCAGGCCGATACGGCTTTGCTGGCCCATGAGTACGATCTGGTGCTGCTGGATCTGGGCCTTCCCAGGCTGGATGGCCTGCAGCTGCTGCGCCAGCTGCGTGCCCGCAAGGACGCCACGCCCGTGCTGGTGGCCACGGCGCGCGATGCCGTCAAGGACAGAGTGGCGGGGCTGGATGCCGGGGCCGACGATTACATCATCAAGCCCTATGACATGGACGAGCTGCTGGCCCGCATCCGCGCCTTGACGCGTCGCGCGGCCGGGCGCATGGAGGCCGTTTATGAGCACGCTGGCGTCATGCTCAACCCCCGCACGCGCGAGGCCACGGTCCAAGGCCAGCCGGTGCTGCTGTCGGGGCGTGAATGGGCGGTGCTTGAGGCCTTGCTGCAGCGCCCGGGCAGCACGCTGTCGCGCCAGCAACTGGAGGACAAACTTTATGGCTGGGGAGATGAAGTCAGCAGCAATGCCATCGAGGTCTATATCCACGGGCTGCGCAAAAAACTGGGGGCCGCACTGGTGCTCAATGTGCGCGGCGTGGGCTATATGGTTCCCAAGCCATGACTGAGCATCGCTCCAACAACGGCCCCATGTCCTGGCGGCGCTGGCTCCCGGGTTCGCTGGGCGCCCGGTTGCTGCTGTTCATTGGCGCAGCCATTGTGTTCACCACCGTGCTGCAAGGTTTTTTTGCCTACCGCAATGCCCTGGTGCAGACCGACTCTCTGTTTGACTATCAGATGCAGCAAACCGCATTTGCGCTGCGCGCAGGCCTGCCTGTGGATGCGCAGGGCAGAACGCAGGGCACGCCGCTGGAAGACGAGAACAAGGACTTCATCGTCCAGGTCTGGACCAACGAAGGTCTGCGCATTTTTGAATCCGCCCTGGGGGCTGCTCTGCCGCAAATGGCGGTGCTGGGCTTTGCCGACGTGCCGGCTCAGGGAACGACTTACCGCGTGTTTTCGCTGCAAACCCGCTCCCAGGTGATACAGATTGCCCAGGACATGCGTGTGCGCCAGACGTTGGCGCGCGATGCGGCGCTGCAAAGCCTTTGGCCCGTAGCCTTGCTTGCCCCTTTGCTGGCGCTGGTCGTGTGGTGGGTGATTCGCAAATCACTGGCTCCCGTGCAGCGCGTGCGAGCCGAGCTGGCAGGGCGCCAACCGCAGGCCCTGGCCCCCGTGGCTGTGCAGGGCTTGCCCGATGAAATTCAGCCCCTGGTGCTGGAGTTCAATCACCTGTTGCAGCGTGTGAGCCAGGCTTTTGAGGCCCAGCAGCATTTTGTGGCCGATGCCGCGCATGAGCTGCGCTCGCCGCTGGCCGCCTTGCAGCTGCAATTACAGGCGCTGCGCCGCGCCACCAGTGAGGCCGAACGCGAGGCCGCGCAAGTCCAGTTGGCCGCCGGTATCGAACGGGCCAAGCGCCTGGTGGAGCAATTGCTGGCTCTGGCCCGGCAAGAAGCCGCACCAGCGGCCGCCGTAGCCGTGGTGGATTTGCGCCAGCTGGCAGAGCAGGCCTTGGCCGATTGCGCAGCGGCCGCACAGGCTGCTGGCTTGGACATGGGCTTGAGCGAAGACCCGCAGTTGCAGGCCGCGTTCTCCATACCCGGTGATGCTCAGGCCCTGGCCATGCTGATGCGCAATTTGCTGGATAACGCCCTCAAATACGTGCCCGCAGGCGGTCAAGTGGATGTGGGCTGGCGTCAGGATGGGCGGGGGAGGGCCTTGGTGGTGGAGGATTCTGGCCCTGGCATTGCTCCTGAAGAACGTGAGCGTGTGGTGCAGCGTTTTGTACGCGGTGAGGGTGCAGGCGGCAAAGCCGGCGGCAGCGGGCTGGGCCTGTCCATTGTTCAGACCATTGCCGAGAGGGCGGGTGCGCAACTGGTGTTGGACCAATCGCCGACTCTGGGCGGCTTGCGGGTACAGATCATCTGGCCCACGCTTGCTGGTTAGGTGCCGGCGGGGTAAATCAAATTCACGCGGCGGGCCTTGGCTTGTCATCCGGCAATGAGGCATGAGTGTTTGAGTCATGGCGCATGAAACCTGAACTGAGCTTGACAGTTTTGTGATTAGAAGAAAATTGAGCGATTCAATTGATCTGTATTGACGCGGCGTTGGAGTAATAAAAATGCAATCCATGGTGCATAGGCTTTCCCAGTCGGTGAGTTCGGCTCAGACTCTGAGCGGTATGACCCGCCCCTTGCTGGAGATACTGGTGGAGCTGACGGATCTGGAGTCCGCCTATCTCACCACCGTTGACGAGGCGCGCGGTGTGCAGAACGTGATCTATTCGCTCAATACCGGCGAACTCAATCTGCCTGAAGGACTGGAAGTGCCCTGGGGAGACACCTTGTGCAAGCGTGCGCTGGATGAGGGGCGCATGTACACCGGCAATGTGGCCGAGTGCTGGGGGGATTCGGGTGCGGCGCGCGAGCTGGGTATTCAGACCTATGTCAGCACGCCGGTGCGTTTTGCCAGCGGCTCGCTTTATGGCACCTTGTGCGCAGCCAGTCGCCGCTCGGCCCAATTGCCGCAAGATGCGGAAAGCGCCTTGCGCCTGTTCGCCAAGATCATTGCCGGTTTTGCCGAGCGCGAGCAGCTGGTGCAATCGCTGCAACAGGCCAACCGGGAGCTGTCGTCGCTGGTGCTGCTGGACGCCCTGACCGGGCTGCCCAACCGCCGCTGTCTGACCGAAGAACTCCAGCGTGTCATCAGCCACTGCCGTCGCAGCCGCGAATGGGTGCTGGTGGGCTTTCTGGATCTGGATCGATTCAAGCAGATCAACGACCAGCATGGTCATGAGGCCGGAGACGCCTTGCTGTGTTCACTGGGCGAGCAGTTGGCTGCATCGGTGCGCAGCAGCGACATGCTGGCCCGCTTTGGCGGCGATGAGTTTGTCATCGTGGGCTCGGGCCCGCAGCTCAGCGACGATGGCGACGCCATCGCCACGGACTTGCAGCAGCGCCTGGCGGCGGCTTCGGCCATCACGGTCTCGCTGTCCGGCGGGCGCGAGCTGATCTACGAAGGCGCCAGCGTGGCCGTGATCAGCCTCTCGCCCGATGAAACCGATGTGGACGATGCCTTGCAGAAGGCCGATGCCGCCATGTACCGCGTCAAGGCTGCCCGCCAGAAACGGGCGGCTACCGCCATGCATTGAAGCCTTGCTGCTTCATCCACCAAGGCCGCAGGGTAAGAGTCTTGCGGCCTTGTGCTTCTCAGCTATGAAAGTGTTGCTATTGTTTTTGAAGTTTGTGCGCACTTCTTTGCAAATCCACTCCTATGTGAAATATTGACAACGGACCGCATCCAGTTGTTGAGTAAGAAATCTCGCTGGCAAGATGAGGGAGAGAAAGAAATTCTCGCAAATCCTTGATTTGAAGGCGGACCCCGGTGGTAGAAGAGCCGAAGCAGGCAGCCCTGCAATGTAGAGAATCACTGCCCGTCTGTGCGCGCAAGGAGATTCGCATGGTCAAGCGTCGAACCAAAATAATGGTCATGGCATGTGTTGGCGCATGGCTGGCCTTTTCCCTGCCTGTTGGCGCGTCGATTTACCTGGCCTGGGTGCAAGGCCATAAAGAGGCCAATGGGCTTTTGGCCCTGGCGACCAGAGGTGTGCTGAATCGATCGGCCGTACTCCGCTTTCAGGCCAATGCGGCGATTGATCAGCTGGTTGCCGAGGATTACGAAGTTCCCTGCTCGGAGGCAGACCTGGAGCGCATGCGTGCAGTGGCCGCTGTATCCAGCTATCTGCAGGGTGTTGGTCGAATTCGCGTCAACCTGCTGGAGTGCTCGACCCTGGGCGGTAGCGAAGCGATAGATATCGGTGCGCCTGACAGAAACTATCCTCTACCGGGAATGCCGCGCTTTTGGGATGCGATCAAGCTGCCTCAAAACCCAGCGCCCATGTTTTCTGTTTTTTCTCGTGCGGGCTATGCGGTCATCTACCTGCCTGAACTGGTGTCAGATGTTGCGGCTTTCCCTGGCATGGCCGTGGGTCAATTTTCTGTCAGTGACCAAAAAATCATTCAATCCATGGGTGAGGTGGATGAAGATTGGATACAGCAATTCAAGGGTGTAGAAACGTTTTTTGAAGATGACCAAGGCCGCTGGGTGAGCATCAAACCCTCTGATCTCGGCACTACCGCTGCGTTTGCCGCCATGCCGCGCGAGCAAGTAAGGTCGTATGTCGATGGTGCGGCAGCCCGCATGATCCCTGTAGGCGTGATCATCGGTGCTCTGCTGGCTCTGGTCGTGCTGTTGCGTGCGCGCTATCAACTCTCGTTTAAAGCGCGTCTGCGTGAGGCCTTGCGGCGCAAGGAGTTTCATATGGTCTATCAGCCTGTGATGGATCTGCGCACCAATCGCTGCGTGGGCGCCGAGGCCTTGATCCGCTGGAGCCCGCCGGATGAGCCGCCTGTGAGTCCGGCCGTTTTTATTCCCGAAGCTGAAAGCCATGGCTTGATCAAGCAGGTTACGGCGCAGGTCATGGAAATGGTCGCGCGCGATTCCGTGGCGCTGCTCACGGCCTATCCAGATACCCATATTGCTATCAATTTTTCAGCCGAAGATCTGCACTCGCCGCAGATGGAAGGTCAGCTGGCGACTCTGCTGCAGCATGCTGGCGCGCAATCGCGCAACATTTTGATAGAAGCGACGGAACGAGGTCTGATGCAACCAGACAAAGCCAAGGGAAGGCTGGTTTCCGTGCGTGCACAGGGCTTTAAAGTCGCCATCGACGACTTTGGCACCGGCAGCTCCAGCCTTTCGTACTTGGCCACTTATGACCTGGACTTGCTGAAGATCGACAAGATGTTCGTAGACTCCTTTGAACAGAACTCTTCGACCTCCAAGGTGGCTTTGCACATCATCGAGATTGCGCGAACCTTGGGGCTTGAGATGATTGCCGAAGGTGTGGAAACCGAGCGCCAGCGAGATACCTTGCGCGCCGCCGGAGTTCAATATGCCCAGGGCTGGCTTTTTGCAAGGCCCATGTCCATGGGGGATCTCATGGGTTTCATGCGTGCCAGCAACGATGTTGCCTCGGTAGCTCCGGAAATCATCTGATTGTGACCTCGGTACCGGTGGGCAATTTCAAGCACTTGCCTTCGGTTTTTTCGCCTGCAATATCTTCAAATTTCAATGAGAGGGACGCTTGTTGAAATGCTTGAACGCCCGCAGCCACCGCATCAATTCATTGGACTTATGTAGTCGTGCCTGACGGTTTTGGCAAGGCACTTGTTGGGTTATTGCTTTGATCCAATGGGCTGTACAAAAGCGTGTTGCTGGGCTGAGACCCTGCGCTCTCGCAAGGCTGAGCGTGTATTTGCCGACAGCGGTAATAATTGCGAGTGGAGGTGTTGTTTGTGACAAATTCACTCGCGGACGGTCTGGACTTTGAGGATATGTTCAACCTTGCCCCTGTATCGCTCTGGATGGAGGATTACAGCGGGCTCAAGCAATTGTTCGATCAGTGGCGAGCGCAGGGGGTCGACGATCTGCTCGCTTTCTTGAAGGACGATCCCGAACGGCTAAGGCGCTGCAGCCAATCCTACAAGGTGCTGCAGGTCAACCAGTACACCCTGGATCTCTTCAAGGCCGCAGACCAGGAGAGCTTGAAAAGTCGTCTGCATGAGGTTTTTCGCGGCGACATGCTCGAGAGCATCGTGAACGAGTTGCTGGCGCTTTGGCAGGGGCAACTGAGTTTCGAGACCCGCTCGGTCAACTATGACCTGGATGGGCGCAGGCTGGATGTGCAGGTCCGCGCCCGTGTGCTGCCAGGTTATGAAGACAGCTGGAGCCGGGTGCTGGTTTCGTTGGAGGATGTGACCGCCGAAGTGCAGGGCACGGCGCAGTTGCAGCAGAGCGAGCAATATGCCCGAGACCTGTTTGAGTACTCGCCGGTATCGCTGTGGGTAGAAGACTTCAGCGTGGTCAAGCGACTGATGGACGAAGTACGTGCACGCGGCATCACCGATTTCCGAACCTTTCTCAAGGTTCATCCGGAGTTCGTGACGCGCTGCATGCAGGAAATCCAGGTGATCGATGTCAATCGTCAGACGTTGAAGATGTTCGGTGCAGAGAACAAGGCGCAATTGCTGCGCAGCCTGTCTCGCATCTTTCGGGGCGAAATGTATGACTCGTTTGCCGAGCAACTGATCGACCTCTGGGATGGAAAGCTGGTGCAGCAACGAGAAGTGGTGAACTACGGCCTGGCAGGCGATGTGCTTCACATTCACCTGGAGTTTTCCATCATGACCAGTCATGCGGAAAACTGGGGCCTAGTGCTGCTGTCACTGGTGGACATCACCGCACGTAAAAAAGCGGAGGCCTATCTGGAGTATCTGGGCAAGCATGATGTGCTGACCCAGCTGCGCAATCGCGCCTTCTATACCGAAGAGTTGAATCGACTGTCCCGCAAAGGCCCGTGGCCCTTGTCCTTGATCGCCATAGACATGAATGGCCTCAAGACCGTCAATGACGAACGGGGGCATGCGGCGGGGGATGCCATGCTGCGGCGCATGGGCGAGGTGCTTGCGAAAGCGGTGGACGCTCCGGCCTGTGCCTGCCGCATTGGCGGAGATGAGTTCATGGTGCTGCTGCCCGGCACGGATGAGCGGGGTGCCATCGCATTGCAGGAGCGCATCCTGTCATTGCTGGAGTTGAACAATCAGTTCTATCCCGGGCACACCATTCATGTGTCCATGGGTCATGCCTGTGGTCATGAGGGATCGCCCGTAGAAGCGATTGTGCAGCGGGCGGATCAAGCCATGTACGCCGAGAAGGCCCGCGCCTACCAGAGCAAGGAGCGCAATCGTCGTTCGAGCACAGAGTGAGCTGCGAAAGGGGAAAAGGCAGCAAAGCTTTGCGCTTCGCAGCCTTTATTTTCTGCGTCGATTACTTTGTGCTGGCTGGGGAGCTTCTGCTGCAGATTTGATGGCAAGACCATGCGCGAGTGCGGCTGCAGCACGGCGGCCTTGGCACAGAGGCATCCGGGATCTGGGTAAATTGGTTTGACAGATGTCTACGCCAAATGCCCAGTCCCTGATGACATTAAATGGATCTGCCTCCGTCAACTGGCAGCTCAATACCCGTGAGAAATGCCGATTGCGGGCTTGCCAGATACAGCGCGGCATTTGCAACATCCGTGGGATCGCACATGCGTCCCATAGGGATGGTGGATACAAAACGTGAGCGGTTTTCTTCGCTGTCAGCCACACCCATAAAGTCCTGCAGCAAGCCTGTTGGCGACATGACGGGGGCAATCAGATTCACGCGAATGCCCAAAGGGGCGAGCTCCACGGCCATCGACTTGGTCATTACTTTGACCGCGCCCTTGGAGCTGTTGTACCAAGTCAGTCCCGGGCGAGGGCGGATGCTGCCGACCGAACCGATGTTGATGATCACGCCGTCCTTGCGCTTTTGCATCAGCGGCACCACGGCGCGGGTCATGTGGTAGATGGATTTCACATTGACGTTGAAGACGCGGTCGAACGTGGCTTCGTCCACTTCCAACATGGGCTGGTTGCGGTGTGTGGTGCCGGCGTTGTTAACCACCACATCCGGCGTGCCGAAGTGGCTTACACACTGCTCCACCATGGCCTGTACCTGTTCGCCTTTGCTTACGTCGCAGGCCACAGCTAAGGCGTTGGCACCCAGCGCTTTGGCCACAAGCTGCGCCGCTTCCAGGCGCAGATCGGCCAGTATCACCTTGGCCCCGGCTTGCACAAAGGCTTTGGCGGTTGCAGCACCGAAGCCGCTGCCTGCGCCCGTGACGATGGCCACTTTATTGGTCAATGCACTCATGTTGTTGTCTCCGGATCATTCGTAGTGTTGAACAATGGTCTTGGTGGTACTCATCTCTTCGAGTGCCATCAAGCCTTTTTCCCTGCCGTATCCGCTTTTCTTCACGCCACCAAATGGCAGCTCCACGCCACCGCCGGCGCCATAGCAGTTGATGAACACCTGCCCGCTGGCAATACGCTGGGCCATGCGCGACTGGCGGCTGCCGTTCTCGGTCCATATGCCGGCGACGAGACCAAACTCTGTGGCATTCGCCAGGAGCACGGCATCTTCTTCGTCGGTGAATGGCATCAGGGCCAGCACCGGGCCGAAAATTTCCTGACAAGCCAGACGGCTGTCGCGGGGCACCGCACCGAACAAGACTGGGGCTACAAAGAAGCCATCATCCGATAGTCCATCAGCCAGGCGACCCTGGGCCAGCAGCGGAATGCCTTGCTGCACGGCTTCGTCGATAAAGGCCTGCACACGCATTTGCTGCTTGGCGCTGATCAGCGGGCCGCAGTCCAGATCCATTTCCGGCGTGCCCACACGCAGAGCGGAAAAGTGTTCGGCCACGGTCTTGACGAACGCGTCATACACTCCCTGCTGCACTAGCAGGCGGCTGCCAGCCGAGCAGGTTTGCCCCGCGTTTTGCACGATAGCGCGCACGATGGCCGGAACAGCTTTGGCCAGATTCGCATCATCAAAAACGATTTGAGGTGACTTTCCTCCCAGCTCCAGCACGCAAGGCACGTGGTGGCGTGCCGTGGCCTGCTGTACCAGCACGCCGGCTTCGGGCGAACCGGTGAAGGTCACAAAATTGACGCCCGGATGTGCGGTGAGCGCGGCGCCGGCCTCGGCACCGTAGCCGGTGACGATGTTCAGTGCTCCGGCAGGAAGTCCCGCTTCCATGGCCAGCTCTGCCAGTTTGAGTGCGCTAAGGCAGGCGTCCTCTGAGGGTTTCACCACCGCAGCATTGCCCATGGCCAGTGCGGGGGCCAGCGTGCGCCCCATCATTTGCGCCGGGTAGTTCCAGGGAATGATGTGGCCGGTCACGCCATGCGGAACGCGCACCACGCTCACGTTATAGCCATTCAGATAAGGGATGGTCTGGCCGTGCACCTTATCGGCTGCTCCCCCGTAAAACTCGAAATAGCGTGCCACGGCCGCCGCATCGGCTCGGGCTACGGCTATCGGCTTGCCGGTATCGCGCGCTTCCAGTTGTGCCAGCTCCTCGCCGTTGGCAACGATGATCTGCGCCAGGCGCTGCAAAATGCGCCCACGCTCGGTGGCAGTGGTTCGCCCCCAGGCACCCTCCATGGCAGCCTGTGCAGCGGCGACAGCCCGGTTCACGTCTTCGGACCGGCCGCGTGCAATGGTGCCAAACGGACGCGCTGTACAAGGATCGACCACATCGATGGTTCCGCCTTCCAGCGCGTCCACCCAATTTCCGTTGATGAGTAACTGGCTCTTCACATTGGCCCCTGGTAATTTGAAAAACGGCTGTCCCGTCCTTGCCCACTACGCACAGCACCTGCGAGGTCTGTATGACACCGGTCGGGCAAAGACGGCGATGCAAGCTGGTCAGCCTTGCGCCATCGCGCGCTCGGGCTCCACTTCCTTCATGAAGTTGGTGTCGTTGTAGTGGTAGAGGTCGTCCAGATAAGGGACAAAGAAGTCGTAGAACGTGCGTGAATCGTACTTTGCCTTCTCGCCGGACTGCACACACTCGGCAATCGGAGCCACGCTGGCGTCGTCATCGGGGTAGAAGAAGAAAGTCATGGCATAGCGCTTGTGCGGCGGGTTGATGACGCGGTGCGGTGTAGCAATGAAATGGTCGTTCGATAGGCGGTTGAGCACTTGGCCGGTGTTAACTATCAGTGCGTCCTTCACGTACTTCACGCTCAGCCATTCTTTGTTGGGCGTCATCACCTGCAAACCTGGAACGGGTGTCATGGGCAGCAGCGTCAGAAAGCTGCCGTCCGAGTGAGGTGCCAGCGCAAACTGCCCTTCTTCCATCTTTTCCTCGGGATGGTAGTAGGCACAACGCTGGTAGTACTCGGGGGTCTGGAACATGCTGTCGAAGTAATCAGCGCGCAGATTCAGTGCGCGGGCATATATCGGCAGAAGCTCCTTGCCCAGCTTTTCCATCGATGTCTGGTATTGGTAGAGCGTGCTCTTGAATGTCGGCAGGCTGCTGGGCCATTGATTCAGACCGCGGTGGCGCACATTGGCCTTGACCTTGGGGTCGTTGGCATCGCGTTCACGCATGAAAAGCCAGGCGGAGTTGGTGTCTTTCTTCGTGTTGAGTGCGATCTTTTCCTTGATGGCAGTCGACTGCAGGATCGAGGACTTCGGCGGCAGATAGCCCTGATGGTGATAGCCCACCCGGTGCTTGTTTTTTTCATCGCCCGATATTTCAAACAGCTGAGCTGTCTGGTGGAACGATTCATCAATCAGCGTCTGGGGAATGCCGTGGTTGATGATAGCGAAAAAGCCCAGATTCTCCTGAATGTGGCGCACATCGGCACCTAACTGCTCCAGTGCTCCAGGAACGCCTGCCAGATAAGGGCCAACGTCCAGAATGGGCAGTTCCTTGGCTTCCACGATGGCTTTGCGCACGGCTTCGGAAGGAGCCGTTGTGTTCTTCAAAAAATTAGGGGTAGTGGTTGTCATCGCTATGTCTCCTGATCTTAGTAATTGCTTGGAAAGGGATGCACTGACTTGTGGGGTGTAGGGAATGACTTTGCTTTGGCTTACCCTCCCACCCAGCTTTTGCATTTGGACTCCGCTTTGGAGGCAAACGCTTGACTGCCCGGAATGACTTGCAGCTCCTTGTAATAGTCCCAAGGCTTCTTGGATTCAGCCGGGCTCTTGACCGCCATCAACCGCAAGTCGTGGACCATTCGGCCATCCTCACGGATGAAGCCATCCGCGGTATACATATCGTCGATTTTTTGTTTTTTTAGCTGCGCCATCACTTGCTCTGATTGATCGGTTCCGGCCGCTTTGACTGCAAGCAGGTACTGCAGTGCGGCGGAGTAGCTGGCAGCCTGCATGCTGGTGGGCATCTTTCTCATCTTGCCTTGGAAGCGCTGAGACCAAGCCCGTGTTTTGTCATTGCTGTCCCAGTACCAGGCTTCAGTCAGGTTGATGCCCTGGGTGAGTTTCAGACCGAGCGAGTGCACATCGGTCAGAAACAGCATCAAGCCGGCAATCTTCATGGACTGGGACACGCCAAACTCATTGGCTGCCTTGATGGAATTGATGGTGTCGCCGCCGCCATTGGCCAGGCCCAGCACCTGGGCGCCCGAGGCTTTGGCCTGCAGCAGGAAGGACGAAAAATCCGAGGCCGAGAGCGGATGGCGCACGCTGCCCATGACTTTGCCGCCATTGGCTTTGACGACCTGGGCGGTCTGGCGCTCCAGAGAATCACCAAAGGCGTAGTCCACCGTAAGAAAGTACCAGCTCTTGCCGCCTTGCTTGCTCATGGCTGAAGCTGTGCCGCGCGCCAGAGCCACGGTGTCGTACAGATAGTGAATGATGTAGGGTGAGCATTCTTCGTTGGTCAGCTGCGCGGCCACGCCGCCAGTGACCATTACGATTTTTTTCTTCTCCGTCGCGACTTTGGCAATCGCCAGGCTGGTGCCCGAGCTGGGGCCGCTGATGATCATATCCACGCCCTGGGTGTCAAACCATTCGCGAGCCCGGGTGGCGGCGGCATCGGCTTTGGCCGAATGGTTGGAGGCAATCACTTCTATTTTTTTGCCAATGACCGTACCGCCGGCATCCGCCACGGCCAATTTCACGGCCTCGGTTATTCCCGGCCCACCCATGTCGGAATACAGTCCAGACATGTCCGCCTGAACCCCAATGCGGATGACGTCGTCCGAGACCTTCGGCTGCGCTGTTGCTGCAGATCCCCACGCAGACAGAATCAGGGCAAGGCCTGTCAGGCAGCCGGGGCTGAAAGACTCACGACGGGCAAAACGCTTTTTGGGTGTCGGCATCAAACTCTCCTTGTTGAAAAGTCGAACTGCAAGCATCTACAGCGCTTGCCTACTTGCGCACTGGCCTCGCATGGCGTACAGCAGCTGCAGCTCCCGCAGACTGGCCGATGCCTTGGCGACGGTCAGGCAGTGATCCCACGACACTGCGTCAATATCCGCACTCAGCTGCACCGCATTCAGCAGCCGGATCAGAGCCAGCTGCTTGTGCCTGTGCTGCACGCTGTGGTGCAGCAGGGAAAGTGCGGCTGTCCTG
This sequence comes from Comamonas aquatilis, assembly GCF_965139575.1. Taxonomy (NCBI): domain Bacteria; kingdom Pseudomonadati; phylum Pseudomonadota; class Betaproteobacteria; order Burkholderiales; family Comamonadaceae; genus Comamonas; species Comamonas aquatilis. The sequence continues at coordinate 92,997 of NZ_CBCSIW010000005.1, forward strand.
GCCGTATTCACCTCCGCCGGAGATGCCTGCTTTGCGGTGCCGGCGTGGATGGCTTTTTTGGACAGGCGAATGTGCGTGCGCGTCATCATTCAGTCCAGTCGCGCGCCAGAAGTGCGAACCACCTTGCCCCAGCGCAGGGCATCGGCGCGCAGCTGTTGTCCGAATTCATCGGGTGACGTCGGAAAAGGTTCCGCGCCTTGTGCTTCGAAACTGGCGCTCACCTCGCGGCTGAGCAGCAGATCGTTCACATCGGTGTTGATTTTCATGATGACTTCACGCAGCACACGACCGGGTGCCATCAGACCGAACCAGGGGGCGACGTCAAAATCGGGGAGGCCTGCCTCTGCCACCGTAGGGATCTGTGCAAAGGCTTTGGCACGGCGGGCGCTGGTTACCGCAATCGGACGCAGATTGCCGCTTTTGAGCTGCCCGGCCACGGATGGCAGACTGGTGAAGACCACATCGATCTGGCCGGCCAGCAGGTCTTGCAGCGCCTGCGCCGCCCCGCGGTAAGGAACATGCTCCAGCTTGACCTTGGCACCGGCACTGAACATCTCGCCCAGCAAGTGATTGACCGAGCCGTTGCCGGCGGAACCATAGGTCACGCGCCCATTTTTGGCTGTTCCCACCAACTCCGCCACCGTGTGAAATGGTGCATTGCTGCGTCCCACAATCACGAACGGCAAAGTAGCCAGTGTGGCCACGGCAGCGAAATCTGCCACTGGGTCAAAAGGCAGATTGCGGTACAGCGCACCATTGATGGCCTGGGTGCCCACATAGGTCATTAGCAGCACATGACCGTCGGCGGCGGAGGCGACCACCGCCCCCATGCCGATATTGCCGCCCGCGCCGGGGCGGTTATCCACGATGACGGGCTGCTCCCATTTTTCGCTCAGCTTTTGCGCCATGATCCGCGCCAGCGCATCGGAAGCGCCCCCGGGAGTCTGCGGCACGATGATCCGTACAGGCTTGTCTGGAAAAGCGTGAGCGACCGGAGCTGACAATCCCAGTTGCACACAGGCAGCAGTGAGCAGCAAAAGCATGTTTTTCAGCATGGCGAAGCTTTCTGCATGTCTGCCGCGAACGTTGTTTGCACGGCATCGAGGATGTTCGCCAGCTGTTGCGCAGCAGGCGCTGAGAAAAATTCGGTGTTCTGGCATGCAATGGCATCGCCCAGCCGCCGCTCCAGGTTTCGCTTCAGCCGGTAGCGAGCCCTTTGGGCGTGCAAGGTCTGCTGGTGCCCGCTGGTGCCGGCCAGCCAAGCCTGGTGCTGCTCTACCGCCTGGGCCAGCGCGGTAATGGATTCCGGCTGTGCCGAGGATGTCAACAAAATGGGCGCTACCCACGCATCCGGCGCACGGCGGCTGACGGCAGCGATGCGCCGGATATCGGCCACCATGCGCTGGGCGCCAGGCAAGTCGGCCTTGTTGACCACAAAGATATCGGCCATTTCCATGATTCCGGCCTTCATGGCCTGAACCACGTCACCGCTGTCCGGCAACAGCACCAGCACCAGGGTGTCCACCTGGGCGCGTACCGCGTACTCCGCCTGGCCCACACCAACGGTCTCCAGCAGTACCTCATCGAAGCCATAGGCATCCATCAGGTCGAGCATTTCCGGCAGGTTGTCGGCCAGCCCATCTGTGGTTTTGCGCGAGCCAAGGGAGCGGATGTACAGCTCGTGACTGCCAGCGATATCGTCCATGCGGATGCGGTCGCCCAGGATCGCCCCTCCGCTGTGCGGGCTGCTGGGGTCCACGGCCAACACGCCCAGGCGGGCCCGGGTTTGCAGCCTCAGCATGGCCAGGTGCCCCACCAGCGTGCTCTTTCCGGCACCCGGGGCACCGGTCACTCCGATACGCTGCGCCAGCTTTTCGGGCTGCGACCGCGGCGAGAGCAGGGCGGCGCCTGAGACGTCGGCATTGGCCAGCTTGGTCAGAGCGCGGCCCAGAGATGAGCGATCCAGCGCCGAGTTGTTCATCAGCATGTCACGTCCTTTCCCAGCAGTTCTGCAGCGTGCTCATTGAGCAGCGGCGGCAAGCGGTAGGAAGGAGTGAAGTTGTCGAAGCGGATGGGGCTGGCCACCGCGCTGAGCGGCAGGCTGCCATCGCCCAGAGGCACCACCAGTTCGCGCGAGCGGGCGATGTCGCCCTTGAGCGCCGTATTGAGCGTACCCACTTCGGCCGCAACCACGCCCAGCGGTGCCAGGCGCCGTACCCATTCCGATGCCGGGGCCTGCTGCAGCACCTGCGCAATGGCGGGAACGACTTCTGCGCGGTGCATGCGCCGTGCTGTCATGGTGGCAAAGTGCGGATGCTGCACCCATTGAGGCAGGCCGAGTTCGAGGCAGAAAATTTCCCAGAACTTGTCGTGCGTGATGAACAGCGTCAGCCAGCCATCGGCGGTGGCAAAAATCTGGGCCGGAACCACGTAAGGGTGCGATGAATCAGCCAGTCGCTCGATCGTCTCGCCGGCGTTGAGTGCTGCGCCCGCCAGATAATTGAGCTGCGAGAGCATCACGTCGTACATCGCGACGTCGACTTGGCCGCCTTGTCCTTGCACGATCTTGGCCAGCAGTCCCACTGCGGCAACGAGACCGGCCGAATTGTCTACGGCGGAGTAACCGGCCTTGGTGGGCGGTGCAGAAGGATCGCCTGTGAGGGCCATCACTCCGGTCAGTGCCTGGATGACATAGTCATAGGCAGGATTGTCGGAGTACGGGCCATTCAGGCCGTAGCCGGTGAGCGCCACGCAGACCAGGCGCTCGTTAACGTCTCGCAGGCTTTCATATGTCAGACCCAATTTACGTATGGCCGAAGGCCTGAGGTTGGTGATCAGGGCATGGGAGGTACTGGCCAGATCGGCCAGTGCTTCCTGCCCCCTGGGGCTGGCTAGATCCAGCACCACGCTTTTTTTGCTGCGATTGAGGCTGGCAAAGTAGGCGTTGTGCGGCCCGACATAGTGCGGGCTCACCGAGCGGGCGATGTCACCCTCAGGCGTTTCGATCTTGATGACCTCCGCACCCATATCCGCCAGCATGAGTCCGCAGTAGGGGCCAGCCAGCATGTGGCCGACCTCGATGACGCGGATTCCAGCCAGTGGCGCCGTCATGCCAGGCTTTCGGCCAGAGATGCCACTACGGTGTCCAGCGGCATATCGGCGGTGAACACGGCACTGACACCCAACTGGTGCAGCGAGGCGTGATCTTCAGCGGGTATGGTGCCGCCGACAAACACCTTCACGTCGTGCGCGTTCATCTCGCGTAACTGGGCAATCACATCGGCCACCAGCTCTTTGTGGCTGCCCGAGAGAATGCTCAAGCCCACCGCATCCACCCCTTCGTCAATGGCGACCTGGGCGATCTGTGCTGGGCTGCGGCGCAGGCCGGTGTAGATCACTTCGGCTCCTGCGTTGCGCAAGGTCAGCGCAATGATCTTGGCCCCGATGTCGTGCCCGTCCAGTCCGGGTTTGCCGATCAGGATGCGTTTGGATGCCAATTTGGCAGTGCGTTGTTGCGTGCTCATAAGTTCACCGGCTCCTTGAATTCACCCCATTGCGCTTTGAGGCAATCCGTCATCTCTTCGACCGTGGCGTAAGCGTGGCAGCACTCGACCAGATAGGGCATGACGTTGTCGTCATCCTTGGCAGCCGCAGCGGAAAGGCGGGAGAGAGCGTGTTTGACGGCTGAGTTGTCGCGGGTGTCCATCACATGCTGGTATTTCTCCAGCGCTCGCTGCGCGACAGTGGGATCGAGTGTGAATACCTCGCCCACCTTGATTTCCTCGTTCTCTTTCTTGAAGTGGTTCTGGCCCACCACTACGCTTTTCCCGGCATCCGTGTCGAGCTTGCGCTCCAGCCCGCGCTCAGCCAGACGCATCTGCAGCCAGCCGTCTTCAATGGCTCGCACCACTCCGCCGTAAGCGTCGATTTCATCCATGATGCCGACGATCTGTTCTTCCATGCGGTCGGTGTGCTGCTCAAGGAAGTAGCTGCCGCCCAGAGGGTCCACCGTGCGGCCAATGCCGCTTTCGTAGGCCAGAATCTGCTGTGTGCGTACCGCCAGCTCGGCCGAGGATTCGGTCGGAATCTGGAAGGCCTCATCGAAGGCACAGGTGAAAATGGATTGCGCACCGCCAAAGACGGCGGCCATGGTTTCGACGGCCACGCGCACCACGTTGTTGTAGGGCTGAGGAGCTACCAGAGACGAGCCACCGCAAACCACGCCAAAGCGGAAGTGCTGGGCTTTGGGGTCCTGAACGTCGTAGCGCTCTTTCATCAGGCGGGCCCAGAGACGGCGACCGGCACGGAACTTCGCTATTTCGTCGAAGAAGTCCATGTGCACATAGAAGAAGAAGGACAGGCGCTTGGCGAACTTCTCGACATCGCCGCCGCGGCTGCGCAGCTCATCCACATAGGCCAGGCCGTTGGCCAGGGTGTAGGCCATTTCTTCGGCCGCAGTAGCTCCTGCATCCCGCACATGGGCCCCAGCAATGCTGATCGGATTGAAGCGTGGCGAGAGCTCGTTGGAGTACAGAATGCTGTCGGCAATCAGCCGCATGGACGGGCGCACCGGAAAAATCCAGGTGCCGCGCGCCACGTACTCTTTCAAGATGTCGTTCTGGATCGTGCCGGTGAGCTTGCTGCGCGGTACGCCCTGCTTGTCGGCCACGGCCAGGTACATGGCATAAATGATGGCCGCCGTGCCGTTGATGGTGAACGAGGTGGAAATCTTGGAAAGGTCCAGATCCTTGAACAGAATCTCGGCCTCGCTGAGGTTGGACAGCGAGACGCCTACCTTGCCGATTTCCGGTCGCGCCATGGGGTGCGTGGGATCCAGGCCGCACTGCGTGGGCAGGTCCAGCGCCACCGACAGGCCGGTCTGTCCTTTTTCCAGCAAGAACTTGTATCGCTCATTGGATTCTTCGGCGGTGCCGAAGCCAGAGTACTGGCGTATGGTCCACAGCCTGCCCTGGTAGCCGTCGGGAAAAATACCGCGGGTGAAAGGGTACTCACCGGGCTGGCCTATGCGCTCGGCATCCACCGCTGAGGCATCTACACAGGTCGGCACATCAATGCCGCTAGGGGACGTGGGGTACAGCTGAGGGGGGGCACCCTCAAACCGTAGGATGTCGTCTCGTTTCATTGGTTGCCTTTCGCAAGAAATCGGTCCGATGCACTCCAGTGGTCGTCGTGCAGCCAGGTACGCATGACCTGCTGACGCTCCACGTCGCGCCGCTGTTCGTAGTTCTTGCCGTTGCGCCAGGCGCTGGTCTGGGCTTTGATGGCGCGCAGCACATGGACCGGGCAGGCAAGCATGGGAGCCAGAAACGTTTGCATGTCCTGACCATCCGGGCCGTCGCTGATGAGCTGGTCGGACAGACCCCAGTCGAGGGCCTGCTGCACGCCCACCATTTCGCAGCGCGCCATCATCCGCATGGCGCGGGCGCTACCAATGAGCTGGCACAGATCAGGGCCGCCGCCCCAGGCGCTGCTGATGGCCAGACGTGCCTGGATAAAACCGATGCGGGCGTGTGCTGCCTGCAAGCGCAGATCACAAGCCAGTGCCAGCTCGGCACCGCCGCCGATGGCGTCTCCGTTCAGGTAAGCCAGCACCGGTACGGGGCATTGGCGAATGGCATCGAGTGCACCGCGTGAACGATCGGCCATGGCTTTGGTTGCGGCTTCGTCACGAACATCCGAAAGCTCTAGCAGATCGCCGCCGGCGGCAAAAAATCGTTCACCGGCGCCACGAATCAGCACCAGGCGAGTGTTGGGTAGTGCGCTCTCCTGCACCACCGCCTGAGCCAAGAAGGTGAGCACATGGCCTGCTAGCGCATTGTGTTTGTGGGGCCTGTCAATCGTGATCCATACCACGCCGTTCTCTTCTCGCCCGATGCTGATGTCCTGAATGGCCTGCACTTTGGTATTGCCTCCGTGAAATGTTGTACAGCCATCGTAGGAAGCCTGTTTTTCGAAAACAAGGATGCAAGTTCAGCATTTGGAACAAATTGGGAAATGCCGCATGATTGATCTCATTGCTGTGCAATTTGTTCAGCTGGCTGAATTTCCGTTCTCGCTTGCCCCCATGAAAAGGGAAAACATGACAGCAACGACCGTCACGTCGCTCGATCGCATGATCGATATCTATGAAGTCTTTCAAAGCGGACAGACGCCGCTGTCCCTGACGGAGCTGGCGGAGGCGGCCAACATTCCCAAGAGCACTTGCCACGCCATCGTCAGCACGCTGATTGCGCGTGGCTACCTCTACACGCTCAGCCGACCTCGGGCGCTATACCCGACGCGGCGCATGTTGGATGTGATGCGAGACATCTGTGCCAAAGATCCGTTGGTGGAACGCGCTACGCCGGTGCTGGAGCGCCTGCGCGACGCCACGCGCGAGACCATCATTCTGGGCAAGCGTCAGGCGGATTCGGTGATCTATCTGCAGGTGGTGGAAGGGCTGCATGCCATTCGCTACTCGGCCAAGCCGGGGGAATTCAAGCCTCTGCATTCCAGCTCCATCGGCAAAGCGCTGTTGGGCAGCCTCAAAGAGGCCGAGCTGCGCACTTGGCTGAAAGAGCGCAGGCTCCAGGCAATCACCACAGCAACCAAGGTAGAGCATGAGGTGCTGGTGCAGGACGTGCTGGACAGCCGCAAGCAGGGCTACTTCGTCACGCGTGGGGAGAACGTGAGCGATGTCTGGGCAATAGCAGCCTTTATCAACGTCCACAACGAACCCCTGGCCGTGGCGGTGGCCGGTCCACAGCATCGTCTGGAGAACAATATCGCTGAAATGGCGCAACTGCTGGTCGCCAGTTGCAGCTTTCTGTCGCGACAGCTTGTGCATGACTGAGCAAGTGCTGCAGCCAAACCCCGGGCTAACCATTGCCTTGTAAAAGCCGGGCAGGTCACTGCTAACTGTAGCGACCTCCCATGCATGCGCGTAGGTCAAGGTAATGGATACGTCACTGCAGCATGGTCAAGAGAACTTCTGTTGGGACGCCTCTATGCCTCTATCTGCTTGGCCTGACGCATGCCCATTTGCTGGGCTGATCATCGCTCAAAGAAGCATTTCCGGTGGAGGTAAGGATTCTCGGGTGAAGTACATGGGGTATGGTGAGGAACATAGACCACAAAAGGAATCGCTCAGTGCCAAAACCAAACTACCAATTCGAAAAACGACAGCGTGAGCTAGAGAAGAAAAAAAAGAAGGCCGAGAAGGTTCAGCGCAAGGCTGTAGCTTCCGAGGACGCTCCACAAAATGTTGCGCCCGAGGTACGGACGGAAAACAGGTAGCCAAGGGCGAATGGGTGTGCGGCTGTGTTTTTTGAGAACCTCAGGTACGGTGCTTCGGCCCCATACCTAGCCAGTCAATCAAACACAGTGCCTTGGCATCCGCATATGTCCAGGATTGCCTTCTGGAGCCGTGCTAAAGGGTACAGAGCTGCAGCCATCGCCTGTAGGCTTGCCCAAAACATTTCTCAATAACGTGGATGCTCCGAGCCGCGTTGCCGGCGACGTCCCCCCGTTTTCAGTAGCGCTTGGCTTTGGAGTCCGGGGTTAATTTAAATGGTTTTGGATCAGTCGCTGGGCATAGGCCGCAGGGGTCAATCCGCCAAGTACCTTCTTGGGGCGCTCCTCGTTGTATTCCCGGCGCCAAGCTTCGACGATCGCCCGAGCGTGCGCCAGACTGGTGAACCAATGCTCGTTGAGGCATTCATCGCGGAACCGCCCGTTGAATGATTCGATATAGGCGTTCTGGTTAGGCTTGCCCGGCTCGATCAGGAACAGTTGCACGCCACGCACATGCGCCCAACTCACCATTGCTCGGCCACAGAACTCCTTGCCGTTGTCGGTTCTGATCGCCTTGGACAACCCCCGTGTATTGGCCAACTGCTCCAAGATACGCACCAGTTGGTTGCCGCTCAACGCACGCTCCGCCACGATAGCTACCGCCTCGTGTGTAGCATCATCAATCACGGTCAAGTTCTTGATGCAGCGCCCTTCAGCCGTGCGGTCGAACACAAAGTCCATGGACCACACCTGGTTGGCCTCCGTCGGGCGCTCCAAGGGATGCCGCTCGGCCAGTGCGATCTTTTTGCGCTTGCGCTTCTTCACTTGCAGCCCCGCCTGGGCATACAGGCGATCCACTCGCTTGTGGTTCACCACCTCGCCAGCCTGGCGCAACTTCAGATAGATCATGCCCGCGCCGTAACGTCGATGACGTTGCGCCAAGGCGATGATCTTCTCCCTGAGAATGCAGTTGCGATCCGTCACTGGCTGATAGCGGTAGGCGCTGGGGCTCATGCCAATGACGCGAAGTGCGCGTCGTTCGCTTAGCCCTTGGCCTTTCATGTGGCGCACCAGCTCCCGCCGTGCGGATGCGCTCACCACTTTTTTCTCAAGGCCTCTTTCGTGACCTCGTTCTCCAGCATGGCTTCGGCCAGCAGGCNCTTGAGCCGAACATTCTCGGTTTCCAGCTCCTTGAGTCGTTTGGCATCCGAGACCGTCATGCCGCCGAACTTGCTGCGCCACAGGTAAGCTGGCTTCCGAGAAGCTATGCCTGCGGCACAACTCCGCTACCGGCAGCCCTGATTCAGCCTCCCTCAGGAAGCCAATGATCTGCTCTTCGCTAAATCGCTTTTTCACGTCCAATCTCCTGTCGTTTGGGATTGGACTCCAAGTGCATCTGCTACTCAAATCCGGGGGGACGTCGCAAAGACAGCCTCTTTCGGCATGACTGCAGATTGATGACTTTGAGGACCGCCACCCTTGGCGTCTTGTGTCGTTGCCCGGAGAGGCACTTTCTTCTATTCTTCTCAGCGGAGGACTTTCGGCAGTCGCTGAAGTCCGACGTTAGACAACCGGTTGTTCACATGAGCCAAGCAAATTCCGCACATTCCGTCCGAATGCGAATCCTGGTCGTAGATGCTCCGTCTGAAGTTCGGTTCGCAGTACAACGCGGCAGATCGGATCTGCTCGAGCCTTTGAATGGTCAGCACGAGCCACTTCGATTCGAGTTCTCGCTTCGCCTGGGTTTGCCGCTTTCGACCGGCTCAGTCAACTTCTTGGGTGAATTCGCGCAGGGCCCGTCCTCAGAGCGGTTTGTTTACATCAACTCAGGCACCCTTGCTGGTCAGTCTGGCTCGCGCTGGACGCGTCGTGCCAAGCTGAAGCTCGCGCTTATTCCCCCGGAAGTCGTTGAGACAGTGCTGCACACTGGGGGGATCATTGAGGCCCGCGTTCACGGGACGATGGGAGATGGTGGTCCAGTGTGCGCTTCTGTGAACCCGAATACTGTCGTCTGGGGTGTTGCGTACGATGTTGCCTAGCCATCAATCTGGTCTTACAGATTTTCTTCCAGAATGAGAAAAGCCTGTGGTGGCGGGCGGGGGTGTTGGTGATCAGGCGATTGTTCAGCGTTGGTCTGAGATTCGCGGTAGACAGCATCCGTGCAGTTTCTGGCCGATCAGCAAAGCTGAAACATGAAATCGGGGAGTGCGGTGTGTGCCTAATCTCTGGTGTTTCAGATAGAGCATATGTTTCAATTATCAGAAGAAATCTCTGGGAAATGAACTTTCCAGTGCTACGGTGGTTAACATATTCACGAAATCTCAGTTTGTTTCCAGCAGCCTCCATTTTTGTCACGAAAAGCGTTTGCTTGGAGTGTTTTGCCATCGGCATCAGCAGACCATCACTGATAAAAATCCGAATGCCTAGCAGTAGTCAGCTCTATTTGTTGATAGCACCTGTTTGCATAGCTGCTATAGGTTGCTTGCTAGGGTTATGCTGGATTTTTCAGCGTCGCTCGATTTTTTTGCTATCGACAGCATGCGGATTGGTGCTGACTGGATTTGCAATGGGCTGGCAGAGCGTGCTTCCTAAGACTGATCTGTCCAAGTGGGCCATTTTCACTGGCCCTCTTTATTTGATAGGGGCTTGGCTATGTACTTTGGGCATCGCGCAGAAATTTTCTGTCCCCTCTTATCCCAAAATTGCAGCCGCTGTCGGGCTGGTGGTGCAGGCCGTCCTTTACCAGAATAGTGTTGTTCAGGACAACATTGCCGTTAGAGCGCTCTGGCTGAACATTGGGCTGGGCATCATCCATTTTTTGCCATTTCCAGCGATCTTTTTCAAGAGATCAAACAAGGACCGGTTGGAGACCCTGCTGTACTGGTCATACGCCGTATTTGCCATCTACACCATGTTGCGCCCAGTTATGTTGCTGATACTGGGCTTCACAGAGATCAAGGATATGACTGCCTCCATCTACTGGGTGGCAACGATGCTGGGTTCACTACTTTTCAGTTTGATTCTGTCTGGTCTTTTGCTCGTCGTTGCCATGAGAGATGGCATAGCCGTTTTGAGGGAGGAGCGTAACCATGATGTGCTCACCGGCCTATTAAATAGGCGCGCTTTCTGGGAGCTTGCAGAAAGGCATGCCATTGATCGTAGATTGCAGCCTGTCTCGATTCTGGTGGGAGATATTGATCATTTCAAGCGCGTGAATGATACGTGGGGACATGCGTATGGCGACATTGTGCTTAAGGCGGTTTCTGCCACGATGCTTGAGTGTGTGCGCAGCACTGATCTGGTAACGCGCTTTGGTGGTGAGGAGTTTGTTCTGCTGCTGACCAATTCGGATCTTGAAGATGCCGAGCGAGTAGCTCAACGAATCCGGGAAAAGGTCAGCGAGGGTGGATATGTTTTACCGCAGGGGCAGCGTATCACCATGAGCTTTGGTATTGCGGCACTTGTGCCTGGTGCTGATGTCCGTGAGGTCGTAAACACAGCCGATAAGCAACTGTATAAAGCCAAACAATCAGGGCGGGACCAAGTCGTTGTGGACCAACTGTATGCCGCATGAGATGAGTGAATTTTTCACTCATGCCGCTCAGATTATTTTTTGTGCACCCCTGGGAAAAGCTATTGCGTACTTCAAAACGTGTGGAGGTGCGCGGCCCACGCTATCAGCGGGGATGGCACGGATCAGTTGTGATCTTGTCCCCGTAGTTTCGGAAACCGTCCAGTCGCTACGTTACCCCTTGTGGGTGGGTTCATTTTGCGATTTGCTAGAAGTTGTTGAAGTGTGCGGCAAGCACCGCGTTGAACGCATCATGCAAGAGCACAAGTGGAATGCCCCCAGGTAGGTCGACCGGGGTTGTCTACCTAGTCCATCTGACATCGTCGCCGCTGCGACTTGTCACTTTTGGGGCCGCCATGCACACTAAAAGCAGTGCGTCTATTACGCGTCCTGGAGCCTCTGTGAATCCACCTACTGCCTGGCGACTGGCTTTGACAGGCCTCGCCTCCCTGTCTGCAGCTGCCGCTCAGGCCCAAGCCGGATCGCTGCAAATCTACGGCCGCATCAACGCTTCGATAGAGCGTGTCAAGATCGGCGACCAGCCAGCAGTCTTCGGTTTGCGCGACAACGACTCGCTGTTCGGCTTACGCGGAGAAGAAGATCTGGGCGGAAATTTGCGCGCCGGCTTTGTGCTTGAAGGTGGTGTAGCGGTGGACACCGGTGCCATCAGCAGCAACGGTTTTTTTGGACGCAAAAGCGAAGTCAACCTCAGCGGGCGCTTTGGCATGCTTCGCCTGGGCACAATGATTAGCGAGGCCTACTACGCCACCGCCGACAGAGTGAACCCACACAACTACGACACGGGGGCATCGGCCGATGCCCTGTACGCTTATGTGTCCAATGGCAAGAACCATGTCTCCTGGCGCCTACCTCGCTGGCGGCAGTTGACCGTCGAGATCGGTGCCAGCCTGCCCGAAAAAGCCGCCTCCCCACCCAAGAACGCCTGGGACTTGGCCGCTCAATACGATGTAGGAGACTGGTCGCTTGGCCTGGGCTATGACCAGTGGGGGCCTTCGCGCCAGGCCACGCTACGCGCCAACTACACCATCGGCGCCTGGACCTTTGGGGGCTACCATCAACACAGCCGCAACTGGGATACCGTGCTCTATGCTGTGGACCCCACACGCGGCAGCCACCGCACCACCCGTGTCGCGGCCATGTACACCACCGGGGCCAACGAGCTCCATGTCAATGTTGGCCGCGCGAGCGCAGCCAACCACTTGAGTGAGAGCCAAGCTCTGCAATGGACCCTGGCCTATAACTACAACTTCAGCCAGCGCACCAAGGTCTATACGCTCTACACCCGCATACATAACGACGCACAGGCTAGCTACCGCTCGGGCGAGCCCGGTGTCAGCTTTCATTCCTTCGCCGTAGGCATACGTCAGTTCTTTTGAGCGAGCTGACTCAGTGGCGGCCCCTGATGAGGCGCCTCAATGAGTCAACAGATCCCCCAAGACTCAAATGCGTCATATCAAATCGGAACTTCTACAAAGTTGACCGAAAACACTTGACCGCAACACTGCGCTAGTGGGCAAGAAAAAGCCGCCCTTTGGCGGCTTGGAATTGGGTGGGCTGCTCAGTGCTTGAGTACTTCCACAACATAACGGCGCTGGCCTGTGGCATCTATCTCTACTTCCCGGCCGTGGACATCGGATTCAAAGCCCGGAATCTGAGCATCCTGCTCCTCAGCAATGCGCAGGTAGTTGAAGATGGCATCAGCCTTTTCGTTGTAAAGCTCCCCGGGCATGATCAGCGGAATGCCGGGTGGGTAGGGTACAAGCATGGTCGCAGCAATACGCCCCTTGAGTTTCTTGACCTCGACTTTCTCGACCTCGCCCTTAACCAGCCGGTTGTAGGCTTCTGCGGGGATCATGGCCATATCGGGCTGCTCTACATACATTTCGCGCATGACCTTGGGCACGTTGTGTTGGCGGTTGAACTTATGCAGTCGGTCGCACAGATCGCGCAGGCCGGTGTCTGCATAGACTTGCGGGTGGCTTTCCACCAGGTCGGGCAGTACTAGGCTCAGCGGCGAGTTGGCGGCATAGTGCTGCTTGAAGCTCATGAGCTCGGCCACTAGCGTGCCCCATTTACCCTTGGTAATGCCCATGGAGAACAGCACCAGCAGCGAGTAGAGGTTGGTCTTTTCCACCACGATGCCGCGTGACCAAAGGAACTTGCTGACCACGCTGGCGGGAATGCCTTGCTCGCCCATTTGTCCATCCATCTCCAGGCCCGGCATGGTTAGCGTGACCTTGATAGGGTCGATCATCACAAAGTTGTCGCTCAACTGGTCAAAACCATGCCATTTGCCATCGGGACGCAACTGCCAGTCTTTGGGCTGAGCAGGTGGGATAGGGGTAGAGGTCTTTTGCAGATTCTTGGCCACGATCTCTGGCTGCCAGACTTTGAACCACCAGTCCTTTTTGTCCAGGTCGGATTCGATCTGGAGCATGGCACGGCGAAACGCAAAGGATTCATCGTGCATCTCCTGTATCAGCGACACGCCTGCCTGGCCTTCCATCATCTTCGAGGCGATATCACAGGCGGCAATCACCGGGTAGAGAGGGCTGGTCGAGGTATGCATCATGAAGGCTTCATTGAAGCGCCCCATGTCCAGTTTGTGTTTGCGGCTGTTGCGCACATGAACCATTGATGCCTGGGAGAAGGCCGCCAACAGCTTGTGGGTTGAGTGGGTGGTGAAGACGATGGCGTCCTGCTCGCGCGGCTTGCCCTTGGCCATGCCGTAGTAATGCTCGTAGAAGGGGTGGAAGGCCGCATAGGCATACCAAGCTTCGTCGAAATGCAGGAAATCAACGGCGTTGCCTATCTTCTTGGCAATGCTCTCGGCGTTGTAGCAAAGCCCGTCATAAGTGGAATTAGTGACCACGGCAATGCGCAGCTTGGCACCATTTTTCATGGCTTCGGCAGCCAGCGGACTTTGTGCAATCTTGGCCTGCATGGCCTTGGGCGAGAACTGGTCCTCGCTGATGGGGCCGATGATGCCGTGGGCATTGCGGCTAGGCGAAAAATACACCGGTATGGCACCGGTCATGATCAGCGAGTGCAGCAGAGACTTGTGGCAGTTGCGGTCGACAAAGACCACATCTCCACGGGCCACGGTGCCATGCCACACGATTTTGTTGGCCGTCGAAGTGCCGTTGGTGACAAAGAACGTGTGATCAGAGCCAAAGTTCTTGGCTGCGTCGGTTTCTGCCTGACGAATGGGGCCGGAGTGGTCCAGCAGTGAACCTAACTCAGGTACAGAAATCGACAAATCGCTGCGCAGCGTGTTCTCGCCAAAATACTGGTGAAAGGCGCGTCCTACCGAGGACTTGGTAAAAGCCACGCCACCAGCGTGACCAGGTGTATACCAAGAGTAATTGGATTTGGCTGTGTGCTTGATCAGCGCCTTGAAGAAAGGCGGCAGCAAATGCTCCATGTACTCTTCGGCGGTACGTATGACCTGGCGTGCGATGAAGGCCTTGGTGTCCTCGAACAGATAGAAATAGCCACGGGCATACTTCACTAGATTGGTTGGCACTTTTTCTACAGACCCGCGCTCGCCGTAGAAAAACACCGGCAGCTGAGGATGGCGTGCCAGATTTTGTTCCAGAAGTTGCTGAATTTGCTCAAACTGCTCAGCAGCATCTCGCTCTGCATCAATGGAAATCAGCACGGCCGAGGCCGCCAGATAGGTACGTGTTGCCACCAGCGCGTCGTCCAGCGTGAGGTTCGCCATTACGCGTTGGTTGGAATTTTCCAGCTCTTCCGCTAGGGCGCGAATGATGGTGCCGCGCAGACGGGGAGATTCATACTCGTTGTCGATGATGACGACCGGATAGTCCAATGCTTTGAAATACATAGTCAGGCTCCGTTACAGTGGATTAAGGATGGAAAGGGCTGAAATCGATTCAAGCGAGCTTGCCAGCTGCATCTGCACGTTCTTTGTCTAAACGCAGCATGCGGGTGCTGACAAAGCCGTAGAGAGTGAAGCCGAAGATGGTTGCCACGCCGCCAAGCAGTAGGGCTTCGGAGCCTGAGCTGTAAAGTGCCAGATAGCTGTATGCCGCAGCGACCCACGAGACAATGTTGACGAACAAGGCCTTGCGAGGCTCTACACCGGCCACCTTCTGGATGGTCATCAAGGCAGCCATGGACAACACGTAAGGCACGAGATTGGTGACCACAGCCAAGTTCGTCAGTGTGTCGAATTGCTTGGTGAGATCGGGGCTGATGGTCAGCAAGGCTAGGCCGGTCTGGGCGGCCAGCAAAATCAGCATGGCAACGATAGGGGTACCGGCTTTGTTGACCTTGGCAAAAATGGGCAGAAAGTAGCCCGTGTCGGCCGAGCTTTTGAACACTTGGGCGATGGTGAACTGCCAGCCCAGTAGAGAACCAATGCAGGCCAGCACCATCAGACCCATGATGATTTGTCCGACCAGTGGCGTAAACATGTGGGCAAACACCAGACCAAATGGCGCCGTGGAGGCCGCGAGCTCAGGGTTGGAAACAATGCCGGCCATGACGTTGGTCGAGGCGATGTAGATCACGGCGGCGCCGATCGTGCCGCCAAGCACAGCGATTGGTACGTTTTTCTCGGGGTTTTCAACGGCATCAGAGTTGGCGCAGGCCGACTCCATGCCTAGAAAAGCCCATAGCGTGATGGCCACCGAGGAGCTGGCAGCCTGGAAGTATGACAAGCCATGAGGATTCCAGGCTTCGGCATAGGTGCTTGGACTGAACCAGAACCAACCAAAGGTGGAGACGCCCACTACCGGCAAGATCACGCCCCAGACGGTGACACTGCCGATCTTGCCGGTGATGCCAGCGCCGCCGAAGTTAGCGAATGTCGTGATCCACAGCAGAGCGATCGTCGTCAAGCCAACCCCCATGGGGCTGAGTTTCATGCCGAAAAGCTCAGCCATATAGCCAACGGCCGTGATGCCGATGGCGACATTGGCAATCAACAGTGAGGCTCCGTAGGTGTAATTCACCAGGTAGTTGCCGGAGCGGCCAAACGCGTATTCAGCGTAGCCGCCCATGCCTCCAGATTTGCGGCTCAGCATGCCGCATTGGGCAAAACAATAGGCCAAAGCCAAGGAGCCGGTGGCAGTCACCAGCCAAGACAGAATGGAGATCGCCCCGACTTCTGCCAACTTGGTGGGTAACAGCACAATACCGGACCCCAACATATTGACTACGGTGAGCATGGTGAGCTGCACCACCGTCATTTTTTTGCCTTGTGTCATTTTTCACCTCTTGGACCTCAGTTGAAAAAACCTGGTGGGTTTTAGATAAAGCGGAGCTGAGTGGCGATCTGTGGATCGTGCCTAAGTATCTGCGTCTCTTCAGGCATGGCGGTAAGACGTTCAAAGATAAGAAGCCTTATTGATGCCTTTATTGCTTGAAATCAAACGGTTTCCGTAAAAATTTTGATTTCCCTAGTGCGGAATACACTGAAGTCAATCTATCAAAGTACAACTGCTTTTCAAGAATTGACATTTTCTTCGAGGTTTTTTGCCGATTAGTTGAAATTTCACTTGACTCAGATTTCATTACCAGTGCAGGAAAATAGTGTGATGACGTATCAAGGGTTGAATCGACCCGGCGGCCGGGCATCGCCAGCTGGATTGCCAGGTGAGGGGTGGAGAGCAGCGAGAAGCGGTTGATCTGCTGCGCCGTGTCGACATGGCTTTGTATGCGGCAAAGGTCAGGGTAGAAATCTGGTGGCATTGGCGACCAAGCTTTGAGCGATCTCTAGTTCAAGTGCTACTGCAGTAAGCCAGAAAGAAAAAAGCCTGCTCCGTGGCAAGCGTGGCTTTGATACATTGAGTGCATGAAAAAAGCACTAGGAGCCATAGGGATCGCGATTGCTGTGCTGAGTCTCAACGGCTGTTCTCAGGCCGTTACGTTCAGCATGGGCAATCCGGCCGAGAATCATTGCAGCAAACAAGGCGGCAAACTGCGTACCGAGAAGGGGCAGGGCGGTGAATTTCGTACCTGTGTCTTGTCGGACGGCTCGGCTTTCCAAGAGTGGGTATCGGATCGCAATGCTCCGCCTGCCAAGTAATCAGCGGGGAAAATCGTCCTGGTTTCAGCCGGATATCTTCGCTAGTTATTCGGCAGCGCGCCTCAAATACAGCCAATCTTGCGCAGCCTTCGGCAGCTGCTTGCAGGCTTATTCGATGAATGGGCAGAAGGACGATGGCTTGAGCTTTCTGCGAGATACCTTGATTTTTTTGAATCAAGGGCTGAATGTGATCGTTTCACAAAAAGGCCCGCACAAGGCGGGCCATATATGGGGCGTATCAACGAATTCCTGCGACCCAATCAATCAATGCATTTGAGTGTTTGGCAGGGGCTTCATCTCTTCCCCTAATTGCCGCTTATTGCACTTGCACTGCTGTTGTTCAAAGTTCGGACTCTTGATGGCTTGCCCCATCTGGAGTGGCCAATGCAGGCTGCGGTACTGCCGCTGTGACAGCGGATGTTCAGCTGGGTGAGCCGCATCAAGCACTGGGTGGCTGCTTACTTTTGCTGCTGTGGTTGTTGGCCCGGCTGCTGCTTCTGGCCGGGCTGTTGGGTGTTTGGGTTTTGCTGCTGGTGCTGCTGACCCGGCTGTTTTGCAGGGTTCTGGCCTTGCTGGTTCACTTGGTTCTGTGGGTTGTTTTGTTGCTGCATAGCTACTACTCCTTCAGTTGGGTGAACAGCAAGCCTGGATGACTTGCTGTGAATCTATAGTCCCCCAGTTCTGAAAGTCCCCTGTGTAGGAGAGGGAGGTGCAAGACTGAATTTTGTGATGCAACTGCTCACGACGTAGCAGTGTGATTACGGTTGATATGGAACTTTTGGTATTTCTCACAAAGAGTCACGGTATTCCCAGCTCAAGCAATCGAGTTCTGGCATTCGTTAGGGAAATCGCACATTCCCTGGTTGCGGTCTCATGCTTATGTATAAAAACGAAACCAGATATGAATGCAGCAACAGCTCGGTGAGGTTGTGGGTCTGCCCGCTCTAACATGAAGTGTTTTCACGAAGGAGAACATCATGAAATCGTTGTCCACTCTTGTACTGCTCACCGTCACCGTAGCTTTGGGCGCATGCGATGACAGGACGCCAAAGCCCAAAATGCAGCCTTCAGCGCCAGCGAGCATCGGTGTAGAGACGCCTCATTCGGTGCCCGGGTCGCCAGTGCCGAGTGCGGAACCAGCTCCTGCCAATCCGGTGCCAAGTCCGGGCCCGCTGAAGTAGCTGGCATTACCAAAAGAGCAAGCCTGCGCAGTGGCAGGCTTGCTGTACCTAATTGGCTTTTTTATTGATCGGCCTGCCCATCTTTGGGCTTGGCTATGCGTACTTTGTGCTCCCAAAGGGAAATGACTGCGACGTAGAAAACCGGCACAAAGATCACGCCCACCACCGTGGCCGCCAGCATGCCGCCGATGACGCCGGTGCCTAGCGAGCGCTGGCTGGCAGCGCCGGCACCTGAGGCCAGAACCAGTGGAACAACACTCAGAATAAATGCCAGAGAGGTCATCACAATCGGGCGGAAGCGAAGCTTTGCAGCCTCGGTTGCGGCCTCTATCAAGCTTGCGCCTGACTCTCTGAGACTTTTGGCAAACTCCACAATCAAAATGGCATTCTTCGCGGCCAGACCGACAATGGCAATCAGCCCCACCTTGAAGTAGACGTCGTTCGCCATTGAGGCGCTCAAGGGCAGCAAGTTGACCACCAGCATGGCCGCCACAGAACCCAGGGCACCGATAGGCACGATGAGCATCACGGAAATCGGAATAGTCCAGCTTTCATAGAGCGCAACCAGCACCAGAAACACGGTCAGAATGGCCAGCGCAAACAGCAGGGGAGCTTGTGCACCTGCCTGACGTTGCTGGTAGGACAGTCCGGTCCATTCATATCCCACGCCGCGCGGTAACTCCTTGATGATTGCCTCTACGGTTTCCATCGCTTGGCCGCTGCTGTATCCAGGGTTGACGTCGCCGCTGATGCTGAAGGACAGATAACCGTTGTAACGAGAAATCTGGGATGGCCCATCTACCCAACGCACCGTGGCAAATGCACTCAATGGCACTTGTTCGCCCGAAGCATTGGGCACACGCATGGCAAGCAGGTCATCAGGGTTGGATCGATCCATGGGCTGCGATTGCACGACGACGCGCTCCAGGCGGCCTTTGTTGACGTAGTCGCCGACGATGGCCGACCCGTAGGAAGTCGAAATCGCATTGCTGATGGCATCAAAGCGCACGCCTTGCGCCTCGGCCTTATCGCGGTCTATCTGGATGTTGAGTTGTGACGAGTTCGGCAGCCCTTCCACCATGGCATAGGCAATGGATGGGGATTCTCTCAGCTGAGTCAGAAGCTTGTCGCGTGCCTCGCTCAAGGTGGCAAGGCCCACCCCGCCACGGTCTTGCAGCCGCAGAGCAAAGCCTCCTGCGTTGCCAAGGCCTTCGATGGGCGGTGGGTTGATTGCCATGACCTGCGCGCCATTGTGTGTGCCCAGGGTTTCGTTCAGCAAAGCCGTTTCGACATCAACCGCTTGGTCCGGTCCGCGTTGAGACCAGTCCTTGAGCGTTGGAAACGAGATCGCCGCATTTTCTCCGCTGCCCGCAAAACTCCATCCCACGATGGTGATGGTCTGCTCCACCGCATCTCGCGATGCCAGGTAGCTCTCCAGCTCCGACACCACCGCTTCGGTACGGCTGTACGTCGCGTTAGAAGGCAGTTGCACGTCAACAATGGCATAGCCTTGGTCTTCGTTGGGTACAAAGGCTTCGGGCAGTTGCAGATAGGAAGCCGCCAGAATGGCGACGAGTGCGGCGTACACCGCCACATAGCGCCCGGTCTTGCGCACCATTTTCTGATTCAAGGCATCAAATCGCTGAGTCAGGCGGGCAAAGAAGCGATTGAACCATCCGAAAAATCCACGCTTTTCTTCGTGGTGGCCTTTGGGAATGGGTTTGAGCAAGGTCGCGCACAAGGCGGGGGTGAGCGTCAGTGCCAGGAATCCGGAAAAAAGAATGGATACCGCCAAAGCCAGTGCGAACTGCTGATAAATGATCCCCACCGATCCGGACATAAAACCCAGGGGAAGGAATACGGCGATAAGCACCAGCGTAATGCCCACAATGGCGCCAGACACCTGTTGCATGGCCTTGACCGTCGCATCGCGCGGCGAGAGCCCTTCCTCAACCATCAGGCGCTCCACGTTCTCGACGACCACGATGGCGTCATCCACCAGAATGCCGATGGCCAGCACCATGCCAAACATGGTCATCATGTTGACCGAGAAGCCCAAACCATACATCACGGCAAAGGTGCCCATCAAGCACACGGGCACCACAATCGTCGGTATGAGCGTGTAGCGAATATTTTGCAAGAACAGCCACATCACCAGGAACACCAGAACAATGGCTTCCAGCAGGGTGGCAACCACTTTCTTGATCGCTACTTCCACGAACAGCGAGGTATCGTAAGGAATTGCGAAAGTGACGTCTTGCGGAAAATTGGAGCTCAACTCCTGCAACTTTTGCTTCACAGCCGAGGCCGTGGCTATTGCATTGGCGCCTGGGGCCAGCAACACGGCACCGGCTACGGCGCGTTTGCCATCCAGGCGTGACTCAAAGCTGAAATCCTGGAGATTGCTTTCCATGCGCGCAACATCGGCCAGGCGAACAGAGGAGCCGTCTGCGTTGGCGCGCAGAACTATGTGTCCAAACTCCTCGGGGCTACGCTTGGTGCCTTGCATGGTCAACGTTGCCGTCAACATCTGATCGGTCGCGCTGGGGCGGCTACCGAAGCTACCGGCAGGCACCTGGATGTTTTGTGCCTGAATGGCGGCGCTGACATCGGCAATGGACAGGCCGTATCCGAGCAATTTGGTCGAATCGACCCATACCCGCATCGACGGTTCCGCGCTAAAGAACTGCACCTTGCCAACGCCTGGCAGGCGGCGGATCTCCTTGTTCACATAGCGGGTCGCGTAGTCGGCGAGT
This sequence comes from Comamonas aquatilis, assembly GCF_965139575.1. Classification (NCBI taxonomy): domain Bacteria; kingdom Pseudomonadati; phylum Pseudomonadota; class Betaproteobacteria; order Burkholderiales; family Comamonadaceae; genus Comamonas; species Comamonas aquatilis. Next base: position 113,874 of record NZ_CBCSIW010000005.1, read on the forward strand.
TCAACAACGTCCTTGGTGGAGTCTTTGTCTTTGAACGTGAGCGCATAGATCAGCAGAAAGCCTGCGTTGGCTTGCTCGACTTGCAGGCCCAGTTGCCGAACGGCAGCAGGCATTCTGACTTCGGCGTTCTTCAGGCGGTTTTGCACATCGACCTGTGCGAGGTTAGGGTCGGTACCTGGCTTGAAGGTAACGGTCAGTTCTGCCGTGCCACTGGAGCTTGAAGAGCCAAAGTACAGCAGATTTTTGGCGCCGGACAGTTCTTCTTCGATAACGCTGGTGACCGTCTCGGCAATGGTTTGGGCCGAGGCTCCCGGGTACGACGCCATGATGGAGATCTGAGGCGGGGCCACATTGGGAAACTGCGAAACCGAGAGATTGGGTATGGCCAGCAAGCCTGCAAGGCAGATAAAGATGGCAATGACCCAGGCAAACTTGGGTCGACTGATGAAGAAGCGCGACATTGGTACGGACTGGAACAGAGGTGGTGCGGCCGCCCGATAGCGCCCGCACAATTTCGTGTGCAAAGGCTGGGCACTAAGCCTCATCCCTTTGGTGTTCACAAAAAAGCATGTTGATGATACATTTTTGTCTCATTTGATATTTTAAAATGTCATTTGGCGCTTTGTGGTCTCCAGCTATGTCTTACAGGCACAATGGAGCCCATAAGAAATTCATAACTCCTCAGATGACTCTCGAAGATGACAAGTCCTTGGCGGCATTGGCTGTTGCCATGGTTCAAAACCCTCGCGGTACCTACCAGGATCTGGCAGCGGCCGTAGGCGTGAGTCGCGCCACGCTCTACAGGTTTTGTCGTACGCGTGAAGAGCTCATACTGCGTTTGCTTCGGCATAGCTCAAGGCGTTTGACGGACGGCTTGGAAGACGCACAGCTTGAGACAGGAGAGCCCAAGCAAGGGCTTGATCGTCTGATTGAATCTCATCTCAAGCACAAGGAGTTGGTCAGCTTCATCACACAGTACTGGCAGGCCGATTCAGAGCTGGACCCTGAGATGGCGGCAGACTGGAAGCGCAATGAAGAAGCCATTGATGATTTCTTTTTGCGTGGTCAGCGTGCCGGGGTGTTTCGTATCGACATCAGTGCCGCAGCGCTGAACGACACTCTTGTCTGGCTCATCATTGGATTGACGGACTGCGAGCGGCGCGGACGTATCGCGGGTGCTGCTTTGAGGAGCACGATTGCAGATCTGTTTATGGAGGGGGCTCGCGCCGAGTAGCGAGTTGGTAGCTGCTCCCCAATGAAAAGAGCCCACTAAGTGGGCTCTTTTTCGGCAGAAAGGCAGTTTGCGGTTTTTCAGGCCGCGCTTGTGGTGGCTGCCTCATGAATCAGCTTGGCTACCTCGGCCGGGTGCGATGCAAGGGATGCGTGGCTGGCGTCCAGTGTGACAACCTTGCGCGCGTTCAGGCGCGAGGACATGCGAGCCTGGTTTTCCGGTGAAATCATGCGGTCCTGACTGGAGATCTGATACCAGGACGGCTTGTGCTTCCAAGCTGGATCGCTGACCGTATCGCCGAAGGTACTTGCCAATGGCGCTTTCTGGCATGCCGCCATGACGCAGGCTTCGTCCGTCGTCAGATCCTGGCAAAAACTCTCTTGAAATTTATCGACCTTCAGCCACAGGTAACCATCGCTGTCCGGAACCAAATTGGGTGCTGCAATGGGCAGGTGTTGCTGCGTGATGCCACCAGGGCTCTCGCCTGCATCAGGTGCGAAAGCAGCAATGAAGACCAGTGCTGCCACATTGGGCAGATTGCCCGCTTCGCTGATGACGGCTCCACCATAGGAGTGTCCGACCAAGACCACTGGGCCGCTGACCTGCGCAATCATCTTGCAGGTTCGTTCTGCATCGTCAGCCAGCGAAGTCAATGGGTTTTCTACCGCGCGTATGTCTTCATAGCTCAGGCGTTTGAGTTCAAGAATGACTTTGCCCCAATGGGCGGCACCACCCCAAAATCCATGTACCAATATGACCGTTGGCTTGCTCATCGTACTAACTCCTCGTTCAAGGCTGGATGTAAAACGACCGACTGAGAATGGTGGTTGCTGGTGTACCTTGTGCTGCTCGCAGCGGTGAAAGTCGTGCCAATATAAGTCGATGAATAGAGAGGGCAGTGTCAGGTTTGATTTGACGCTGTGCGCTTATCTGCCAGAGTTCAATATGAACGCGCTATGTCCGCGTACTCAGGAGTTCTTCCTGTGCATACCAGTCGGCAAACAATTTTCGCGAGTTCGCATCAAAGCTCAGATTGCGAGATTGGCACCAACTTTTGAACTCTTTGGGGTGGATGGTGGCTCGTATCAGTTTGTGCCCGGCACGGCGCTGGTGTTGCTCTCCAAGTCGGGCCGATTGCAGCCACTCCTCATACGAGCCAAAAGCGGTCTTGCCGTCAACCATCAAACGCTTCATGGCTTCGAATTCCGTCTCGCGAAACCAGATGACGCTGACGACCGGTGTCGGTGGCGAATTGTGGTCCATATCAACCCCCGTTTATGTTGCTAAGTGTGCAACTAAACAGCATAGACCTTGGTGAGTTGTTCTCCTATTTCTCAGGGGAATCCGTATGAGTATCAAGGGGATGACCTAGCCGACTGGTTCAACGTACATGAAGGTTTTGGGCAAGGTAAAATAGGGTATTAAAGCGCGCGGCGCGACATTTCCAGCCTGTACCATGGCGGCATGAAGCACATCAAGCCCATCGTCACCCTCGCTGCAGCAGCAGGACTATCTGCCTGCGCAGCCCCCGAGCCTGCTTCGCCTGCACTTGGCATGGCCAATCCTGCATCGGTGTATTGCGCAAAGCTGGGCGGTAAATCGGTGATGGAGTCACACGCGGCTGGGCAGGTGGGAATCTGTCATCTGCCTGATGGCACGCAGATCGAAGAATGGACGCTTTTTCGGCGTGATCATCCGCAACCAGGCTCTGTTCGGTAAAGTACAGAGCATTGCCGTGCATAATGTCGGGGCGCTATAAAAACGCGTCTTTGGGCTCATGCGGAGCACCCCGCATCTGCAGCCTGATTCAGGTGTTCGAGCAATCGCACCCCCAAATGAATCAAATATCTGCCCGTAGCTCAGTTGGATAGAGCAACAGCCTTCTAAGCTGTGGGTCACAGGTTCGATCCCTGTCGGGCAGGCCAATAAAATCAATAGCTTGCGAGACTATTTGAAATAGTCTTTGCTCCGCAAAACTGGACGCTTAGCCAGCCTTTCGGGTCTGTCAACACGGAATTGCCGAGCCCAATGCCGAGCGGAAATTCCCTATGTTGCGGCCTTCACTCGGCTCCATGCCGAAAGTAATGTCGCTTTGTGGTCTGTACCGAGCTGTGGGCTCCTGCCTTGATGCGGCCAACTCTCCTCGATCATCCGCCACGCCATCAGCGACCTTGACTCGGTGATCGTAGAACCCAAATCTGCAAATCTGAGCTGAACCTATATGCTTTCGTAGACGGTTGGCAGGCGCTCACCAAACCATAGCGCGTTCCCGGCCCTGGATCTGAGTGTACGTGGCAAACGTCCGAAGCCTACGACCTTGTAAGACATTTGCTCTTATCACCCGAACGCGGTATTAATATGGTCTTTCCGAAAGTGAATTTGGAAACGACTGGTAACATGACTCCATGCCAGCCCTCGACGGCATGAGTAGAGACATACAAAAAATATCAAGCGGGCTGACGGTGGTAGTTGCTGCAGGGTTTCTTGGTGCGCTGTGCCTGAGCTTTATCGCTAGCTGGGCTTGATCATGCTCGAGGCTTCAGTGCTCCGTCGGCCCTGAACCGGAGCGGTTTGCATGAACAAGGTCTATCGTCTGGTCTGTGCGCACTGCGCCAGGTGTGGATTTGTGCTGCAGAGACAGCACGCGCCCGTGGCAAGGCCTCGCGCTCCACGGTATTGCTGACCGTGCTCGGCACATCGTCGCTGCTGGTGCAGGCGGCCAACCCTATCGGTGCTCCGCCTTCCTCGACACAGCTGCCCACCGGCGGGCAGGTCGTGGCCGGGCAAGCCAACATCAGCCAGGCCGGCTCGGCCATGACGGTGCAGCAAGGCAGCGACCGGGCCGCCATCGACTGGCAAACCTTCAATCTGGGTAGCCAGGCCAGCATCAACTTTCAGCAGCCCTCGACCAGCTCGGTCACGCTCAACCGCGTGCTCGATGCCAACCCCAGTCAGATTTACGGGCGCCTCAGCGCCAACGGCCACGTCTTCCTGAGCAATCCCAACGGTGTGTATTTCGCCCCCAGCGCCAATGTGGACGTGGGCGGCATCGTGGCGACCACCATGGGCATCAGCAACGATGACTTCATGGCCGGGCGCGATGTGTTCCAGCGCAACGGCAGCACCGGAGCGGTGCTGAATCTGGGCCGCATGCAGGCGGCACCGGGCGGCGTCATCGCCTTGCTGGCCCCCGAGGTACGCAACGAAGGCGTGCTCGTCGCCCAGGCCGGCACCGTGGCCATGGCCTCGGGCGAGGCCATCACGCTGCACTTTGGTGCCACCAGCGGCCTGCTGGACATCACGGTCACCCCCAGTCAGGTGCGTGCGCTGGTGGAGAACCGCCATGCCGTGCTGGCCGAAGGCGGCCAGATCATCTTGGCCGCGCGTGCGGCCGATGGCCTGCTGGCCAGCGTCATCCATAGCGGCGAGCTTAATGCCTCCAGCATTGTCGAAAAGGGCGGGCGGGTCTTTATCGAAGCCAAGGACATCACCCTGGCCGCCGGCAGCCGCATCGAGGCCACGGGCGCCACGGGCGGTGGCCAGGTGCTGGTGGGCGGGCAGCCCAAGGGCGCGGGCGACATGTACCAGGCCACTACGGTGACTATGGCCGCGGGTGCCAGCATCGACGCCAGCGCCACACAGCAGGGCGACGGCGGCACGGTGGTGTTGTGGAGCAATGTCCACGACGCCAGCGCCAAGACCACGGTGCAGGGCACGATCGCCGCGCGCGGCGGCGCGCAGGGCGGCAACGGAGGCTTTGTAGAGACCTCGGGCGCCAGCTTGAAGATAGACGACATCCGCGTGGACACCTCGGCGGCAACGGGAACGGCAGGCCAGACCGGCGAATGGCTGCTGGACCCCTATGACCTCACGGTGGACGCCAGCGCCGCTTCCACCATCAGCACCAACCTGGGTACCAGCAACGTCACGCTGCTGACCACGGCCAGCGGCGCCAGCGGGCCGGGCGTGCAGAACGCCAATGGCAACGGCGACATCACGGTCAACTCGGCCATAGGCTGGAGCAGTGGCAACCGGTTGACGCTGGACGCCTACCGCAACGTCAATATCAACGCCGCAATCTCCGCCGGCAACAACGGCAAGGTCACCATCATCACCGGCGACACCGCCGGGAACGGCACCAGTACCAGCGCGGTGGGCGACTACAGCTTTGGCCTGGGCGCGGGTGGCTTTGCAGGCCGTCTGACTTTTGGTTCGGTGGCGGGCAGCGCAGCGCTGCAGATCGGCACTGGGGGGACTGGTGCGCCTGTTTCGTATTCGCTGGTCTACACCCAGGCCCAGCTCGCGGCTCTCAATGGCCAGTCGGGAAATTACGCGCTGGCCAATGCGCTGACCACCTCGGGCAGCTACACGGCGGCCACGCCCGGCGCGGCCTCGATGATCGGCAGCTTCGGCAACAGCAGCACCAAGGTAGGCACCTTCACCGGCCTGGGCAACACGCTGTCGGGCTACACGGTCACCCACAACACTGGCACTAACACCAACGGGCCGGGCGGCTACGCCTTGTTCGGCACCAACAACGGTACGATCCGGGACTTTGGTGTCGTCGGCGCGGTACTGACCACCAACACCTTCGCCAACAACAGCGGTACGGGCTTGCTGGCCGGCGCCAACAACGGCGGCACGCTCAAGAACGACTACACGACCGGCACGATCGCGATGGCCAACGCGACGGGATTCGTCGGCGGACTGGTCGGGCTGATGAATACAGGCACCGTGGCCAACAGCTGGTCCAGCGCCACGATCAACGCCCCCGGCCAGAGCCTGGGCGGGCTGATCGGCTCTATCGTGACGACCGCCAGTGCCGGTGCCTTGGTCACCGACAGCTATGCCACCGGCAATGTCACCAGCACCAGCCTGTTCTCCACCGGCGGCCTGATCGGCTCGATCAACCCCGGTGCCGGCAGCGTGCTGGGCACCACGGTGCGCAACAGCTATGCAACCGGCAACGTCAGCAGCCCGCGCGAGTACACCGGCGGCCTGATCGGGTTGATCCAGGGCGGCACCTCGGCCAGCCACAATCTCATCAGCAATTCTTACGCCACCGGCTCCGTCAACAGTACCAACACCGGCACCGGCGGCCTGGTCGGCAATGCCTCGGGTTTCACCGATTTTGCGGACACCTACGCCACCGGCAATGTCACAACCAATAACAGCGGTGCCGGTGGCCTGATCGGCGTCACCAACAACGGTACGCTGACGGTCAATCGCTCCTACGCCACCGGCAATGTGACCGGCACGGGCGTAAGCGCCCAAAACATCGGCGGCTTCATCGGTGATGCAGGGGCCACGACGATCAACACCTCGTTCTCCACCGGCAATGTCTCGGCCTACGCCTACTACGGCGGCTTCGTCGGTGCCGCCCGCTCGGGCAACGTCTGGAAGGACGTGTATGCGAACGGTAATGTCAGCGGCAACGCCACTGCGGGCAGCTCGCTGACCGCCATCGGTGGCCTGTTGGGCTACGCCAGCGGCGCCACCTCGATCACCAACGCGTACTCGTCCGGCACGACGCCGGCGTACGTCGTGAACAGCGTTGGCGCCTCCGTCGGCCAGGGCAACAACCAGGTCACACTGACCAATGTCTATTGGGACTCCACCAAGGCTGGTTCCAACGGCTACGGCAACACGCCGGGCACCGTCAGCGGCGGCGGCGCGCGCACCACGGCGCAGTTGCGCGACGGTACCATGCCGACTGGCTTCAACAGCGGCAACACGGCCAACAGCAACCCCTGGCGCGCCGGCTACGGACTCAATCCCTATTTCGCGCTGGCCGGTTACGTGCCTGCGGGCGCCCAGACCATCAGTGGCACGGCCTACACGGCGGGCGGTGCGGCCGCCGGCTCCTCGTTGATCGACATCTACTTCGGTGGCGGCGTGCTGGCCAGCGGCATCACGGCCGATGCCATGACCGGCGCCTACACAGCCTTTGTCGGTGCTGGAACCATCGGTGCCGGCAGCCATCTGGGCGGTACGCTCAAGCTCAGTGGCGCGGGCAATATCAGCGGTCTGACCTATACCGATATGCCTACGTTTACCGGCGGCAATGTCACGGGCTTTGACCTCAAGTCAGGTCTGTTGCTGGCAACCACCGCAGACACCACCAACAGCGCGCTGCAGACCAACCTTGGCGCCACCTTCGGCAGCGGCGCCTTCAGCACGCTGGCGACCACGCTGGCCAGCGCGCGCTGGCAGTACAACGCCAGCGGCAACTTCACGGTCGACAGCGCGATCAGCCATGGCAGCGGTGACCTCGGGCTCAGCGCCGGCGGCAACCTGGCCATCAACAGCACGCTGACGGCCGGCACCAACCTGTTCCTGAAGGCCGCCGGTAATGTCACCGAGGCCACCTCGGGCGCAGGCCTCACCGCCACCAACCTGGTGTTGCTGGGCGGCGCAGTGGCATTGAACAGCGCCAACGTCAACGGCACCACCAGCAGCAACAACGTTGCGACACTGACCGGCACCGGCCTGGCCAGCCTGTCCTACCTGGATGCCGACACGCTGACCATCGGCAACGTCGGCCCCTTCCTGGACAACGTCACCGCCACCAGCATCAACGGCACGAGCACGAGCAGCAGTGGCCTCAGCGCCGCCGGCAACATGTTCGTCGGCACGGCCTCGTTCGCCGGCAACCTGAACGTCTCGGGCAATATCACCACGACGGCCGGCACGCCAGGTGCGACGCTGACGCTGCGCGCTGGCCAGAACGTGTCGATCGCCGACGGCGTGAGCATCGCTAGCGGCGGCAGCGGCAAGCTCAACACCGTCCTCTGGACAGGCTGGAACACTAGCCTCAACCGGGGCACGCTGTCGGTCGGCAATGCCAGCATCGACACCAACGGCGGCTTCTTCTGGGCCGGCGGCGGCGCCAGCAACGATGGTGCCTCCGGCGTCACCAGCTACCAGGGCATCACGGTGCCCGCTCTGCACGCCACCCAGTTCCAGGTCGCGTCCGCGCCTGGCGCGCTGTTCAATGGCACGACGGTCACGACCCGCGGCGGCCTGATCTCGATCAAGGGGCGCTTCGCGCGCCCTTCAGCTTCCGGCAACTTCGTGGGCCTGAGTCTGCAAGGTGTCACGCTCAATGCCGGCGGTGGCAATATCGACCTGGCCGGCGTGAGCAGCCTGACGGGCACCAGCCTGATGGCCGTGCAGATCGCCGGCAACACGGCAATCACCACCACCGGCAGCGGCAACATCACCATCACCGGCACCGACACCAGCACCAACGGCGTCACCGGTACCGCCAACGGCATCCAGTTGGCCTCCACCGGCAGCCAGACGATCACACTGCAGACCGACAGCGGCAATATCTCGCTGAACGGCAGTAGCACCAGCAGCACGGCCACGGCCTCGGCCGGCCTGCAGCTGAGCGTGGCCGCACCCAGCACGGGCCGCATCAACATCGTCTCCAATAGCGGCGACATCACGCTGTCGGGCTCGCAGGGCTCGGGCCGCGCCACGGCCGGTATCGAAGGCCTGCAGTTCTCGGCCGACGGCGCGGCCAACGTCGGCGCGGTGCGCTGGGCGCAAGCGTCTACACCGGCAACGTGGTGCTGCAGGGCAGCTCGCTCTACCACGCCGCGGCCACCAACACGGCCGGCGTGGTCGCCGTCAAGGGCACGGGCGACCTGACGATCAACTCCCCGGCCGCCAGCTTTGGCAAAAGCCTGACGCTGGACAGCGCCTACGACTTCGGCAGCACGCACAGCAGCATCACGATCGGCAATACCACCAACAGCGCCGATGTCTCGCTGACCAGCGCACTGGCGGCCAATGGCCCGATCTCGGTCTACGGCGGCAATGTCACGACCAGCGCCGCGCTGACCAGCACAGCCGCAAATGCAGACGTGCTGCTCAAGGCCACGGCCGGCGTCACGGTCGGCAGCGCCATCACCACCAATGCTGGCGACATCACGCTGTGGAGCAACAGCACCGATGCCACGACCGGCGGCATCTCGGTGCTGGACAACGTCACGCTGGACAGCCGCAGGAATGCCGACCGCACGGCCGGCAACACCAGCACGGCCAGCGGCGGCGGCGCGATCACGCTGGGTGGCGGCAGTGCCAGCGCGGCGCTGGCCTCGGGCACGGTCGTGCCGATCGGATATGCCAGCAACCGCGCAGCAGGCGGCGCCGGTGTGTTGTTCGGCACGGCCGGCAACGGCCACAACGCCAATGACAAGCTCTACTCGGGCGGCGGCGACATCAGCGTGAGCGGCCAGAGCACCGCGGCCAAGATGACCGTGGACGGCTTGGACTTTTCCATCGGCGTGGCGGCCTTCGAAGGCCTGACGATGGACGCTGGCACCAGCGGCTCGATCACCCTGGTCGGCAACACCAGCTTCGCCACCACGGTCGGCCAGGGCATCGAGATCGGCCTGTCGGACACCGGCCTGGCCACATCGACCCTGCGCACGGCCAACGGCAACATCAGCCTCACGGGTACCGCCAGCGGCGCCACCACGGTCAACAATGGCATCCAGATCAGGGACCTTACGGCATCCCGCACCACCCTCGTCGCCACGGGCACCGGCGGCATCAGCCTCACCGGCAACGGCTCGGTCGCGGGGTCGCGTGATCTGAATCTGGGCGGCATCGACATCCTGGCCGCCAGCGGGCCGATCACCATCACAGGCACCGGCAGCGGCTATCTGAACACCCAGGACACGTCTGGCGTGAACTACCAGATGAACGTCGGCAGCAAAGCCGGATCGCCGGTCACGGGCTCCAGCAGCAACATCGTCGTCACCGACGACAGCTTCGTCGTGGCCGCGAACAACGGTTTCGCGTTCAACACCAGCGGCACGGTCACGCTGCAGCCTTATACGAACAACTTCTCGACCGCCTTCAACCTGTCGCCGAACACCTTTGCCAGCACCGTCAGCGCGCTGACGGTGGGCAAGGACATCGGTGCCACAGCCCACACCGACACGGTCAACATGAACGCGGCGGCGAACATCGCCGGCCCGATCAGTGTCTACGCCGGCACTATCACGACCAGCGCAGCGCTCTCGTCCAGCAACGTCGGCGCGGACATCCTGCTGAAGTCCACCGGCCTCACGACGGTAGGCGGCAGCATCACGACGAACGCCGGCGACATCACCGTCTGGAGCAATGCCACCGACGCCAGCGCCGGCGGCCTCAACGTGCTGGACAACGTGACGCTGGACACGCGCCGCGACGCTGACCGCACGGCCGGCAACATCGCCACGGCCAGCGGCGGCGGCACGGTCACGCTGGGCGGCGGCAGCGCGAGCATCACGCTGCCCTCCAGTACCGTGGTGCCGACCGGCTATGCGCAGACCACGACGCTGCACGGCGGCGTGGTGCTGGGCACCGACACCAATGCCGGGCACAACAGCAATATCAAGGTCTACTCCGGTGGCGGCAACATCACCATGCGCGGGCGCAATACTTCGTCCGCCCCTGGCAGCGTGGCGCACGGCCTGATGGCCTACGGCGGGCTGACGATGGACGGTGGCACCACCGGCGCGATCACGCTGGACGGCAATGCTAATGTCGTGACGAACTCCGTGCGTGGCATCGAGCTCAACTACAACGGCGGTACCGCGACGCTGCTGCGCACGACCGACGGCAACATCAACATCACCGGCACTGCCGCCGGCAGCACCGGCATCAGCAGCGCCGTGCAGATGTTCGCCAACCCGAGCGCCGGCAGCATTACGCTGGCGGCCACCGGTACCGGCGGCGTCAGCATTACCGGCAACGGCACCACGTCCGGCAGCTCGGCCCGCAACTTCGTCTTCAATGGCACGGACATCCTCGCTGCCAGCGGCCCGATCACCTTCAATGGCACCGCCGCTGGCGGTATCTTCCTCACCAACGTCAACGGCACGGCCTACCAGGGCAGCTTGGGCGCCAAGGCGGGCAGCCTGGTCACCGCGTTCAGCAGCAACATTACGCTCACCAACGACAACTTCGCGGTGGCCGCCGGCGTCGGCTTCAATTTCAATACCAGCGGCGCAGCCGTCATCCAGTCCTTTGGCGACAACTTCAGCACGGCCTTCAACCTCTCGCCGCTGACCTTCGCCAGCAGCGTGTCCTCGTTGACGGTCGGCAAAGACATCGGCGCCACGGCCCACACCGACACGGTCAACATGAACGCGGCCGTGAACATCGCCGGCCCGATCAGTGTCTACGGTGGCAACATCACGACCAGCGCAGCGCTGCAGTCCAACAAGGCCAACGCCGACATTCTGCTCAAGGCCACGAACGGCGTGCAGGTCGGCGGCAACATCACGACCAACGCCGGCGACATTACGCTGTGGAGCAATGCCACCGACGCCACCGCCGGCGGCATCTACGTGCTGGACAACACCCAGTTCGATACGCGCACACAGGCCGACCGCACCGCCGGCAACACCAGCACCGCCAGCGGCGGCGGCGCCATCACGCTGGGCGGCGGCAGCGCGTCCACCACCCTGGCCAGCGGCACCGTGGTGCCGACCGGCTACGCGCTGGACTTCACCGGCCGTGGCGCCGGCATCATGCTGGGCACGGATGTCAATGCGGCCAGTTCGCACAACGCCAACGTGCGCCTGCTGTCGGGCGGCGGCGATGTCAGCCTGCGCGGCAAGGCGGTCAACTCGCGCAGCAGCTTCTTCACCTCCACGGCCGGGATCGCCGCCCAGGAAGGGCTGCAGATCGATGGCGGCACTACGGGCGACATCACCATGGATGGCGTCGGCGCGGCCACCATCGCCCGGACCGTCGGCGTGAACCTGAGCTGGAACCTGGGCAGCGGCTCCGCCTCCACCGTGCTGCGCACGCACAATGGCAACATCGACCTGAGCGGCACCGGGTCTCAATCGCCCAACAGCCTCGGCCTGTACCTGCTGGCTGGATCGGCAACGCCCACCACGATCGCGGCCACGGGCAGCGGCAGCGTGAGCCTCACCGGCGCGGCCAACAATTCGAGCAACGCGGTCGACATCCTGCTGGTCGGCACCGACCTGTTGGCCGCCAGCGGCCCCATCACGATCACCGGCAGGAGCAACGGTAGCCTGCGCACCGACCATGCCTCCGGCCAGAGCGCCTATCAGATGAGCGTGGGCAGCAAGGCCGGCAGCCTGGTGGGTAGTTCGTCCAGCAATATCGTGGTCAGCGAGAACGCGTTCGCGGTCGCGGCGGGCGACGGGCTGACTTTCAACACCAGTGGCATTGTCACGCTGCAGTCCTACGCCAACGACTTTTCCACCGCCTTCAGCCTGAACGGGATGGGCTTTGCCAGCACCGTGTCTGCTCTGACGGTGGGCAGGAACCTCGGTGCCACGGGGCACGCCGACACGGTGAACCTGAACGCCGACGTGAACATCGCCGGGCCGATTAGCGCCTACGGCGGCACCATCACCACCAGCGCGGCGCTCGCATCGAACAACGCGGGTGCCGACATCCTGCTCAAGGCCACGAACGGCGTGCAGGTCGGTGGCAACATTACGAGTAACGCTGGCGACATCACGCTGTGGAGCAACTCCACCGGCGTGACGACGGGCGGGATCTACGTGCTGGACAAGACCACGCTGGACACGCGAGGTAACGCCGACCGCACGGCCGGTAACACCAGCACGGCCAGCGGTGGCGGCGCCATCACACTGGGTGGCGGTAGCGCCTCAACCACTCTGGCCTCTGGCACCCTGGTGCCGGCCGGCTTTGCGCAGAACCTGACCGGGCACATAGGCGCCATCACGCTAGGTACCGACACTGGCAGTGGCCATGACGCAATGGTGAGCCTGGTATCCGGCGGTGGCGACATCAGTCTGCGCGGCCAGACCACAAGCACGGCCGGCAACTTTGCCAGCGGTATCTCGGCCTACGAGGGACTGAACATCGACGCCGGCAGCAGCGGCAGCATCGCGCTGGTGGGCAACAGCAGCGCAAGCACCACTACCTCGGTGGGCGTCAACCTGGGCGCCAACCGAACCGGCGCAGCCGCCAGCGTGCTGCGTAGCGGCAATGGCAACATCGCCCTCAGCGGCACTGCCAGCGGCGGTGCCACGGGCAGCAATGTCGGTGTTTCCGCTGCGGCCAATTCCTCGGGACGCATGACGCTGGCCGCCACCGGCAGCGGTGCCATCTCGATCAGCGGCAACGCCAGCGACGCCAGCGGCAGCGACGTGCGGCTGGCCAATGCCGACCTGCTGGCCGCCAGCGGGCCGATCACGGTCACTGGCAGCGGAGCCGGCGCACTGGCCACCGCCGCCTACGGCACACCTGGCACGCTCAACCTCGGGGCTGTGGCCGGAGGTCTAGTCACCGCTTCGACCAGCAACATCACCATTAGCGAGAACGACTTCGCGGTGACCGGCAGCAACGGCTTCGCGGTTACGACCAGCGGCGCCGTCACGTTGCAGCCGTTCGGCAGCAACTTCACCACCCCCTTCGTGCTCAGCCGCTTCGGGTTCTCCAGCACAGTGAGCGGCCTGACGGTGGGTAAGGATATTGGCTCTGTGGCCCACACCGACACCATCGGCGGCGCGGGCTCGTACAGCATTGCCGGCCCGATCAGCTTGTACGCTGGAACGATCAACCTTGGTTTCAGCCTGACCAGCACCGCCGCGGGCGGCACGATCACGCTGAGTGCCAGCAACGCGGCCGCGCAGTCCACCGGCCGGCTCGAAGCGGCCAATCTGCTGCTGCTGGGTAGCGGCAACTTCACGCTGAACCAGCCCAATCTGGTGGGAATACTGGCCACCGGCAGCGATATTGGTAGCCTCTCGCTGCTCAACGGCAGTGCGTTGACCATTGGCAGCGTTGCCGGCAGCAGCGGCATCAACAGCACCGGCACGGTCAATGTGGCCACCACAGCTGGTAACCTGACCGTGGCGCAAAATGTCACCACTACCAGCAGCGCCTCCGATGCGATTACGCTGAACGCGGGCAAGAACGCGTCGGCCGGCACGGCCACGGGTGGTAATCTGATCGTCAGCGGCAGCCCGGCCATCACCACCGGCGCCGGCGGACGTGCCACGCTGTACAGCGGCAGCGCCACGGCCGACAGCAGCTTGGCTGCGCTGATTGGCCGCGGTAGCGGGCGTTTCCGTTACAACAGTGACGAAGCCACGACCAACTACACGGCGGCGCTGGGCACGGGGCTGTACGGCATTTATCGCCAGAGCATGAACACGGCCTTTGCATTGGGTGATATCAGCACCGTCTATGGCACGGCGGCCACGCTGAACACCGCAAACGCTTTGGTCAACGGCGATGCCGCCACCTTCAGCATTGCCAACCCGCTGCTGTCCACCTCGGGCAATATGCGTGTGGGCAGCTATGGCATCAACGTCACCAACCTGTCGGCGTTGACGGCCCTGGGCTATACGGCCACCGGCAACTCCAGCGCCACGCTGACGGTAACGGCCAAGGCCTTGAGCATTGGCGGCATCACCGCTGGCGACAAGGTCTATGACGGCAGCCGCAATGCCACGATCAGTACCAGCGGCGCCACCTATACCGGTCTGGTCTCCGGCGATGTGGTCACCTTCAGCAGCAGCGGCAGCTTTGGCGACAAGAACGTGGCCAACGGCAAGACCGTCACCCTGGTCAACACCAATGGCGGCGCCGATGCCGGCAACTACACCATCACCAACCAGGCCACGACCACGGCCAGCATCACGCCCAAGACCCTGACGGTGAGCCAGATCACGGCCGCCGACAAGGTCTATGACGGCACGGCAGCGGCCAATGTGGTCACGGGCAGCGTGCAGTACACCGGTCTGGTGGTGAACGACGATGTCAAGCTCGTCTCTTCCACGGGCGTGTTCGGCAACAAGCATGCCGGCAACGGCAAGACCGTCACGCTGAGCAATAGCTACAGCGGAACGGACAAGGGCAACTACCTGATCGTCGATCAGACTAGCACCCAGGCCAGCATCAGCCAGGCCCAACTGCAGATCAGCACCAACGACGTCACCAAGGTCTACGACGGCACGACCGCCGTGTTCGGCGGCGCAGCCATGGCCGTGGGCGGCACCCAGCTGTTTGGTGGCGACACGCTCACGGGCGGCACGTTTGCCGATACCAGCAAGAATGTGGGCATAGGCAACAAGGTGGTGGTGGGCGTCACGGGCGCCACCATCAATGACGGCAACAGCGGCGGCAACTATGCCGTCAGCTACGTCAACAACACCAACAGCACCATCACGGCCAAGGCCTTGAGCATTGGCGGCATCACGGCGGCGGACAAGGTCTACGACGGCAACACCAACGCCAGCGTCAGCACTGCAGGCGCCACCTTCAACGGCCTGGTGGCCGGCGACAAGGTCACCGTCAGCAGCAGCGGCAGCTTTGGCGACAAGAACGTGGCCAACGGCAAGACCGTCACCCTGGTCAACACCAATGGCGGCGCCGATGCCGGCAACTACACCATCACCAACCAGGCCACGACCACGGCCAGCATCACGCCCAAGACCCTGACGGTGAGCCAGATCACGGCCGCCGACAAGGTCTATGACGGCACGGCAGCGGCCAATGTGGTCACGGGCAGCGTGCAGTACACCGGTCTGGTGGTGAACGACGATGTCAAGCTCGTCTCTTCCACGGGCGTGTTCGGCAACAAGCATGCCGGCAACGGCAAGACCGTCACGCTGAGCAATAGCTACAGCGGAACGGACAAGGGCAACTACCTGATCGTCGATCAGACTAGCACCCAGGCCAGCATCAGCCAGGCCCAACTGCAGATCAGCACCAACGACGTCACCAAGGTCTACGACGGCACGACCGCCGTGTTTGGCGGCGCAGCCATGGCGGTGGGCGGCACCCAGCTGTTTGGTGGCGATACGCTCACGGGCGGAAATTTTGCTTATGCCGACAAGAACGCCGGTGCAGGCAGCAAGATGGTCACCGTCTCGGGCGTGAGCGTGTCCGACGGCAACAGCGGCGGCAACTATGCCGTCAGCTATGTCAACAACACAGGCAGCACGATCAACAAGGCTGCGCTGACGGTCAACGGCATCACGGCGGCGGACAAGGTCTACGACGGCAATACCAACGTGCTGGTGAGCACAGCCGGGCTGAACTATACCGGCCTGCTGGCCGGCGACCAAGTCACCACCGATGTCAGCGGCCAGTTTGTAGACAGGAATGCCGGTATCGGCAAGACCGTGACGCTGCTCAGCAGCTACGGCGGCACCGACGTGGGCAACTACCTGATCTCTAGCCAGGCCAGCGCCAATGCCACTATCAGCAAGGCGGGGTTGACCGTGACTGCCAATGACGATGCGCG
Source organism: Comamonas aquatilis (assembly GCF_965139575.1). Lineage (NCBI taxonomy): Bacteria > Pseudomonadati > Pseudomonadota > Betaproteobacteria > Burkholderiales > Comamonadaceae > Comamonas > Comamonas aquatilis. Next base: position 130,370 of record NZ_CBCSIW010000005.1, read on the forward strand.
CTTTGTGACGCGCAGCGACATCGCAGGCTACAACGGCGTGCACTACAGCGGCTTTGTGGGTGGCGACACGGCCGCCTCGCTGGATCTGAGCGGCTTGGTCGTGAACCGGCCTAACGCGGGGATCAATGTGGGGGCCGGGGTGTACGCCGGTGCCCTGCAGGCCAGCGGTGTCAGCTCAGGCAATTACAGCATCAGCTATGCAGCCGGCAACTACACCATCTTGGCGGCCAACAATGCGCTGGTCAAGACGGTGAATCAGGAGACCTCCTACGGCACCGTCCCGACCTACACCGTGGCCTCGGTCGAGTACATGGACAACAACAACCTGATCAGCACGTTGATGCAGTCCGGCCACAGCGGCAACAGCTACAGCTACAGCGACGGTGCGGGCGGAACGCTGAGTTTTGCGCTCGGTCCGCGTACCCCCAACCTGTCCAGCAGCGGGCTTGTTTCGGTGGGTAACTACACGATTGCCGATGCCAACCCGGTCATCGGCGGCGGTAATCTGGCTGGTGCGGTGACCTTTATCGGCAACCTGGCTGTTCAGGCCAAGGCGGTGAGTGTCTCGGCTGGCGGCGTCAGCAAGATCTACGACGGCACGACGGCCATGAATGGCGTCACGTTGAATCTCTCAGGCCAGTTCGGGGGGGACACGGTTACCGTCAACGGTCGTGGCAATTTCTCGCAAAAGAACGTAGGTAACAACCTAAGCTACAGCGTGACCGACATGGCGCTGGATGGTGCGGACGGAGCCAACTATTACCTGAGCGGAGGCAGCAGCCTGTCGGGCAACAACGGCAGCATCACGCCCAAGACCATCACCGTGGGCGGCATCACGGCCGCCGACAAGGTCTATGACGCCGGCAAGAGCGCTACCGTCAACACCTCAGGCGCCAACTATGGAGGTTTGATCACGGGTGATGATGTGGGCGTGATCGCCACGGGTCTGTTCGGCGACAAGAATGTGGGCCAGGGCAAAACGGTGACGCTGAGTAGCAGCTATAGCGGCGCTGACAAGGGCAACTACATTTTCATTGACCAGGCCAGCACCACGGCGGCCATCACGCCCAAGGCGCTGACTGTGAGCGGCCTGGCCGTGGCCAACCGTACCTACGACGGCACGACCGGTGCCACGGTGGACATCAGGGGCGCCACCTATACCGGCCTGATCGCAGGCGACTTCGTGCAGGTAGCCGCCACCGGCAGCTTTGCCAACAAGAACGCCGGTGCCAACAAGCTGGCCACACTCAACAGCACGTACAGCGGCGATGATGTGGGCAACTACAGCATCACCAGCCAGGCCAGCACCACGGGCGATATCTTTGCCGCAGCCCTGAGCGTGTCCAGCGGCAATGTCTCCAAGGTCTATGACGGCAACACCAGTGCAGCGGGCAGCGCCACCGTGGTGGGCGGTCAGCTGTTTGCCGGCGACACCCTCAGCGGCGGCAGCTTTGCCTTCAGCAACAAGAACGCCGGCAGCGGCAACAAGACCGTGCATGTCTCTGGCGCCACGCTGGCCGACGGCAACAACGGCGGCAACTACCTGGTCACCTATGTGGACAACACCACCAGCACCATCACGCCCAAGGGCGTGACGGTGAGCGGCATCACCGGTGTCGACAAGGTCTATGACGCAGGCTTGGGCGCCACGGTCAACACCTCAGGCGCCAACTATGGAGGTTTGATCACGGGTGATGATGTGGGCGTGATCGCCACGGGTCTGTTCGGCGACAAGAATGTGGGCCAGGGCAAAACGGTGACGCTGAGTAGCAGCTATAGCGGCGCTGACAAGGGCAACTACATTTTCATTGACCAGGCCAGCACCACGGCGGCCATCACGCCCAAGGCGCTGACTGTGAGCGGCCTGGCCGTGGCCAACCGCACCTACGACGGAACGACCGGTGCCACGGTGGACATCAGGGGCGTCACTTATACCGGCCTGATCGCAGGCGACTTCGTGCAGGTAGCCGCCACCGGCAGCTTTGCCAACAAGAACGCCGGCGCCGACAAGCTGGCCACACTCAACAGCACGTACAGCGGCGATGATGTGGGCAACTACAGCATCACCAGCCAAGCCAGCACCACGGGCGATATCTTTGCCGCAGCCCTGAGCGTGTCCAGCGGCAATGTCTCCAAGGTCTATGACGGCAACACCAGTGCAGCGGGCAGCGCCACCGTGGTGGGCGGTCAGCTGTTTGCCGGCGAAACCCTCAGCGGCGGCAGCTTTGCCTTCAGCAACAAGAACGCCGGCAGCGGCAACAAGACCGTGCATGTCTCTGGCGCCACGCTGGCCGACGGCAACAACGGCGGCAACTACCTGGTCACCTATGTGGACAACACCACCAGCACCATCACGCCCAAGGGCGTGACGGTGAGCGGCATCACCGGTGTCGACAAGGTCTATGACGCAGGCTTGGGCGCCACGGTCAACACCGCAGGCTCCGTCATCGGCGGCCTGGTCAGCGGCGACGACGTGACCGTGATCGCCACGGGCCTGTTCGGCGACAAGAACGTGGGCCAGGCCAAGACCGTGCCCCTGTCGAGCCGCTACAGCGGCGCCGACATTGCCAACTACGTTTTCACCGACCAGGCCAGCACCACGGCGGCCATCACGCCCAAGGCGCTGACTGTGAGCGGCCTGGCCGTGGCCAACCGCACCTACGACGGAACGACCGGTGCCACGGTGGACATCAGGGGCGCCACCTATACCGGCCTGATCGCAGGCGACTTCGTGCAGGTAGCCGCCACCGGCAGCTTTGCCAACAAGAACGCCGGCGCCGACAAGCTGGCCACACTCAACAGCACGTACAGCGGCGATGATGTGGGCAACTACAGCATCACCAGCCAGGCCAGCACCACGGGCGATATCACGCCAGCATCGATCACGGTGACGGTGGGTAATGTGAGCAAGGTCTATGACGGCATGACCAGTGTGTCCGGTGCCACAGCCTTGCTGGCCAGCGGCATGCTGTTCGGCAGCGATGCGCTGACGGGCGGCAGTCTGGCCTTTGCCGACAAGAACGCCGGTGCGGGCAACAAGACGGTGCTGGTAGGCGGCTTTGGTGTCAGCGACGGCAACAGCGGCGGCAACTACACGGTCAGCTACCTGAACAACACCACCAGCACCATTACGCCCAAGGCGCTGACGGTCTCGGGTATTGCCGGTGTGGACCGGGTCTATGACGGTACGATCCAGGCTGGCGTGGACACCAGCGCCTTGGTGCTGGGCGGTCTGATCAGCGGCGACAACCTGCAGTTGGTCAGCAGCGCTGGCAACTTTACCGACAAGAACGCGGGCCAGGGCAAGACAGTGACACTGGCCAATAGCTACAGCGGTGCGGACTTGGGTAACTACCAAATCACCGACCAGACCGGCACCACGGCCAGCATCAAGCAGCGCATGGTCAGTCTGAGCGGCCAGCCCGATATCGGCGACCTGAGCAAGGTCTACGACGGCACGACCCATGTCAACATCGACACCAGCGGCGTCACCATCGGCGGCCTGCTGACGGGCGACAAGCTGGGCTACCAGGCCAGCGGCACGACGGCAGACAAGAACGTGGGCGTGGACAAGAACCTGACCGTCGTGGGTGGGCTGACGGGCGAGGATGCCGGCAATTACCAGATCGAAGTGCCTACGACGCTGAGCGGCAAGGTCACGGTCACGGCCAAGGTCTTGACGCTGGACGGCATCACGGCCAGCAACAAGGTCTATGACCGCACGACGGATGCCACACTGGGCCTGGCCGATGCCGTGTTCAGTGGTGCCATCGAAGGCGACAACGTGGGCTACACGGCTAGCGGTGCATTCAGCGACAAGAACGCGGGCATGCACAAGACGGTGTTCTTGAACACCGGCCTGAGCGGAGCGGATGCCGGCAATTACACGCTGAGCGGGCAGGCCACAACCACGGCCGACATCACGGCGCGGATCATCACGATAGACAACGTGCCCGGCAGTGGCGGAGATCTGAGCAAGGTCTACGACGGCACGACCCATGTCAACATCGACACCAGCGGTGTCACCATCGGCGGCCTGCTGACGGGCGACAGCCTTGGCTACCAGGCCAGCGGCACGACGGCGGACAAGAATGTGGGCGTGGACAAGAACCTGACGATCGTGGGTGGTTTGACGGGCGAGGATGCCGGCAACTATCAGATCGAGCTGCCTACGCTGAGCGGTAAGGTCACGGTCACGCCCAAGATCTTGACGGTTGACGGCACCGTGGCCCAGGACAAGGTTTTCGATGGCAACACGGGAGCCATATTGAGCGGCGCCACACTGACCGGCGGCGGTGTGCTGGGGGCCGACGACGTGCGTCTGCTGAATCAGACGCAGGGCAGCTTCGATACGGCCAGCGTGGGCAACGGCAAAACGGTCAGCTCGGCGATGACGCTGGGCGGAGACGATGCCGGCAACTACCAGCTGAGCCAGCCCGGCGGTTTGGTCGCCAGCATTACACCCCAGCCGGTGCAGCTACCTCCGGACGTCGGCGTACCGCCGGTGCTCACGCCCGAAGCACCGCGGCCCCCGGGTTTTGTGCCGGAGCAGCCCGTGGGTGGCACGGACGTGTTGACCGGTGCGCCGCAGCTCCCGGCGCTGCCGGGCCTGGATAAAACTCCCACGGTGGTGTCGGGCCAGGAAGCCCGCTCGGACGTGGCTCCAGGGCGCGAGGGATTTGCACAAGGCGCGTTGGTGGCCGAGTCGGTGGCTGTGCTGATGAGCGTCGGCGATGCGGTGCGCACGGGCGACAATTTCATCAGCGTGACGCATTTCGAGGTGCTGAGTCTGCGGCCGGCCACGCCGTTCACATTTGCTTTGCCCAAGGACACTTTTGTGCACAGCAACAGTGCCGAGCCGCTCAGCATCGAGGCACGATTGGCCGATGGCCAGCCGCTGCCTTCCTGGCTGCGTTTTGACGTGCAGGGCTGGGTTTTCAGCGGCATGCCGCCCGAAGGCAGCAGCGCCTTGGATGTGGTTGTGATTGCACGCGATGCCAGCGGCCATAGGGCGCAGACTCAGGTGCAGCTATCTTTTCATTGAAAGGGCCGTATGAGCCCTGCTATTTTGGAGACATCACAAAGGTGATCATGACTTTCCGCCGAACGCCCGCCTTGACCTGGATCGCCTTGGCGAATCTGCTCGCCGGCACCTCCTCCGCCGTTGCCCAGCAGATTCCGGACGCCGGCAGTGCCCTGCGCCAGACCGAGCAGGAGCGCCGGCCCATACTGCCGCCGGCCGCCCGGCCGAGCTCGCCGCCCAGCCCGGAGGAGACCGTGCAGCGGGTGCCTGCCACCGGCCCGACGCTGAAGCTGTCGGCCTTTCGCTTCGAGGGCAATACGTTGCTGTCGAACGAGGTGTTGACAGACACGATTGCCGCGTACCTGCAGCGGCCGGTGCGACTGCTGGAATTGGAGACGGCTGCCGCACTGCTGGCCCAGCGCTACCGTGAGGCGGGCTGGCTGGCCCGGGTGCTGATTCCGCCTCAGGAGGTGGAGAAGGGGGTGTTTACCTTCAAGATCATCGAAGCGGCCTATGGCGGTGCGACGTTTTCGGCCGACACCGATTCCCCCAGCCTGCCGGTGGGTGAGAACGCCATCATCAGCCGCGTCGAGGCGCGTCAGTCTCGCGGTGACAAATTGCATTTGCCAAGCCTTGAACGGGGTCTGCTGATCGCCAACGACCTGCCTGGCCTGCAAGTGGCCGGCAGCCAGGTGGCCGGTCGCAGCGAAGGCGAGACCGATGTGGTCCTGAAAGCCACGGCCACGCGCCGCCTGGCCGGCGAGCTGGCGGTGGACAACTACGGCTCGCGCAGCACCGGCGAAGAGCGCATGCTGGGCCGTATGAGCCTGAATGGCGCACTGGGCTGGGGCGAGCAGTTTGACCTGGCGACGCAGTTCACCCGCCACCTCAGCTATGGCCGGATTGCCGCTGCGCTGCCGCTGGGCTCGGACGGGCTGCGGCTGGCAGTCAATGCGTCGGCCCTGCACTACAAGGTCGGGACGCCGGAGTTCAGCGCCCTGGCGCCTCGCGGCAGCTCACGCAGCGCCGGCATGGAGCTGCTGTACCCGCTGGTGCGCGCACGCAGCCACAACCTGTTTTTGTCCGCCGGCTACGATCACAAGCGCCCTTACAACACCACGGTCCTCGGGGTGAGCAGCGACTACACCATAGGCAACAAATTGCTGCGCCTGGACGGCAATATGTTCGACTCCTTGGGCGCCGGGGCCGTCAGCAGTGCCAGCCTGTTCTGGGTGTTTGGCCGGCTCAATCTGGATGGCTCGCCCACGCAGGCACTGGATGCGGCCACGGTGAACTCGCAAGGCAGTTTTAAAGTGCTGCGTTACCGCTTCAGCCGCGACCAGCAACTGGGCGCCGGCTGGTCGCTCTTCGGGGCCTTTAGCGGCCAGATGGCCAACAAGAACCTGGACTCGGCCGAGAAACTCTACCTCGGCGGCCCCAACGGCGTGCGGGCCTATCCGCTCAACGAGGGCGGTGGCTCGGAAGGGCGTTTGTTCAATCTGGAGCTGCGCTGGCGGTTGCCGCCATCCGGCGTCTGGAACACCAACCTGGCCGGCTTCTACGACTGGGGGCGGGTCGATATCAACCGCAACCGGAATTTTGCGGGAGCTCCGGCGCTGAACAGTTATTCGCTGTCCGGCTATGGTTTGACGCTGACGAGCATGGGCCCAGAGGGGGTTCAGCTGACGGCGACGCTGGCGCGCCGGGCGGGCAACAATCCTTACCCGACGGTGACCGGTCATGATCAGGATGGCAGTCTGCGCAAGTACCGGATCTGGCTGGCTTTGAGCAAATCGTTCTGATAGAGCAGAGGTCTGGCTTGGCCAGACCTCTTGCTGATGCATGAGTTCTTTGTGAATGCAAGCCGTCGCGGCTCGCTTATTTCTCCGGCATGGCCGAAGAATGGTGACTGGTGATGAGCCACTGCTTGCCATCCCACTGATAGGTATAGGTGTAGCGAGCCTTCACGACGGCACCGGTCTTGGCGAAGGTAAATGTATACAGCCCTACATCCACCGCCGTGTTGCAGCCTATCTGTATGGTTCTGGAGTCAATGCGCCCGAATGGCTGGCTCTGCAGAAACAGCTTGAAATAGTCTTCCTTTTGAGCGGCATCAAGGCGTGGCGTATTGGAAATAGTGGGCAGCAAGACCGATTTGGGCGCGTAGTTGGCAACTACCTTGTGTACATCGCCCGTCTGCAGTGATTGATTCCAACGGTCAAAAAGTGCCGCGATTTCCTGCTCACTGGTCGCTTTGCAGGTTTCCGAGCGCATCGCTGAGGGGCCTGGCGGCTGCGAGGCGCACCCGGCAAGCCAAACACTTGCAGCCAAAAACGGAACCATGGAAATTTTCCGCATAGAAACTCCTCATCGCTAGGGGAGGATCACTCTAGCTGCGGTGGCTGCAGGGTCAATACCCATCTGTGATGAAGCTGAAATGGCAGCCTTTGATTAAGGCATCGCTGTGCTGCGGTAGCGGTGTCATGTCCGTACAAGGAAAACCTGGCGCTACTGGCAATGCTCACGCCATAGCCCGGCTTTGCGCGCCTTGGCTTCAGTTTGGGCAAATGCGTACTGACCACGCTCCTGAGGGCTTTGCGCTTCAGAATCGGCCTGGTTCCAATAGGCCATACCCTGTGTGAGCAATGCCAGCCCTATATCCAGCGTCTTTTGGGGGCCTGGAGCTTCGTTCGGCTTGATCCAGACGGAGCAGATTCGGTGATTCTCATGCTGATTGCTGTTGCAGCGCAGCTCGGCTGGCTTCATGTAGGCGAGTTGGCTGAGTGCTTCACGGGTGCGGTTGGCGAGGTGTTGATTGCGCTCGGGCGTATCAATGCCCTGCAGTCTTACCCGTATCTCCTGATGCTGCCCTGCCTCCCCACAGCGGGCAGTCAGAGTGCGGCCATCCGAGATGGCGATGACGAGGCAAGTGAGAGTGGCTGCGAGCATGGGCGGACGGTGCAATTGAAGTTTCTATTCTGCCCATGATAGGAGCGCGAGAAGAAGCCAGCAGAATTTGACCAGGCCGGGTTTATGATGAATGTGGCTTTTGCTGCAACGTCGAACAAAAAAGCCTGCTACTGAAAAAGTAGCAGGCTTTTTGCGTATGCTAGACGGGTAGCAGGATGCTGCTGCCTGAGCTGGGGTCAGCTGCCGCGCGTGACGGGCACTTGGGCGTCCTGGCCGTAGCTGCCGTACTTGCCCAGCTCCCATTTGGCGATGGCGTTGCGGTGCACTTCATCGGGGCCGTCGGCAAAGCGCAGAGTACGCGCTCCCGCATAGGCGTAGGCCAGAGGGAAGTCATCACACATGCCGCCGCCGCCATGTACTTGCATGGCCCAGTCAATGACCTGACAGGCCATGCTGGGGGCGACCACCTTGATCATGGCGATTTCGGTACGGGCGACCTTGTTGCCCGCCACATCCATCAGCCATGCGGCCTTCAGCGTCAAGAGGCGGGCCATGTCAATCTTGCAGCGCGCTTCGGCAATGCGTTCCTGCGTCACCGTCTGCTGGGCCACGGATTTGCCAAAGGCCACACGGCTGCTGGCGCGCTTGCACATCAGCTCCAGTGCACGTTCTGCCAGGCCGATCAGGCGCATGCAGTGGTGGATGCGACCTGGGCCAAGACGACCTTGGGCAATTTCAAAGCCACGGCCTTCGCCCAGGAGAATGTTGGAGACGGGCACACGCACATTCTCGAAATACATCTCGACGTGGCCGTGGGGTGCGTCGTCGTAGCCAAACACATTCAAGGGGCGCACGATGCGTATGCCCTTGGCGTCTGCGGGTACCAGCACCATGCTTTGCTGCGAGTGCTTGGCCGCTTCAGGGTCGGTCTTGCCCATGGTGATGAACACGGAGCAACGTGGATCGGCGGCACCGGAAATCCACCATTTGTGGCCGTTGATCACGTATTCGTCGCCTTGGCGCTCGATGCGTGTGCCGATGTTGGTGGCATCGCTGGATGCTACATCTGGCTCCGTCATGGCAAATGCCGAGCGGATCTTGCCTTCGAGCAAGGGCTTGAGCCAGCGCTCCTTATTGGCTTCATCGCCGTAGCGGGCAATGGTTTCCATATTGCCGGTGTCGGGGGCCGAGCAATTGAAGACTTCAGAGGCCCATGGCACGCGGCCCATGATTTCGGCCAGCGGTGCATATTCCTGATTCGTCAGGCCCGCGCCGTGGTAGCCGGAAGCCTCGGCACTGTCCACGGGCAAAAACAGATTCCACAAACCGGCCGTCTGTGCCTTGGATTTGAGCTTCTCAATGGTTTGCAGCGCAGTCCAGCGCTTGCCCGCTGCCGTGTTGGCGGCCAGCTCCTCCGAGTAATCCTTTTCGGAGGTATAGATGTGCTCATCCATGAACTTGAGCAGACGTTGCTGCAAATCCTTGGTCTTGGGTGAGTAGTCGAAATCCATGAAGGCTCCTTTGTGGTCGGGCGATGAGAACGTGGTGGATGAAAAAAGAATCAGCTGCGCTGAGCGAAAGACCAGGCCAGCTCAGCCATGGGGCGCGCGGTATCGCCAGAGGCCTTGGCCTGGGCGCTGGAGGCCGTGCCGGCTTCCACGCGCTTGGCAATGCCTTGCAAGATGGCGGCAATGCGGAACATGTTGTAGGCCAGGTAAAAATTCCAGTCACGGTGCAGCGCAGCCACATCGGCCACACCAGCGCGCTGGCAGTAGCGCTGTATGTATTCCTTCTCGCTGGGAATGCCCAGCGCGGCGATATCCAGGCCGGCAATGCCCCGGCCCAGGGCGGTGGGTATATGCCAGCTCATGCAGTGGTAGCTGAAATCGGCCAGCGGGTGGCCCAGGGTCGACAGCTCCCAGTCGAGTACAGCAATCACGCGCGGCTCGGTGGGGTGGAACATGAGGTTGTCCAGGCGATAGTCACCGTGAACGATGGAGACCTGGCTCTCATCCTTGGCGCTGGCAGGCATGTGGGCCGGCAGCCATTGCATGAGTTGGTCCATCTCGGGGATGGGTTGGGTGACGGAGGCCACATACTGCTTGCTCCAGCGCCCGATCTGGCGCTCGAAGTAATTGCCGCTCTTGCCGTAGTCGGCGAGGCCGCGCTCGGCAAATTTCACGCTGTGCAGTGCCGCAATCACGCGGTTCATTTCGTCATAGATCGCAGCGCGCTCGGCAGGCGTCATGCCGGGCAGAGACTGATCCCAGAGCACGCGGCCCTGCATGAACTCCATGATGTAGAAGGCGCGGCCGATGATGGCTTCGTCCTCGCACAGCGCATACATATGGGGCACGGGCACATCGCTGTCCGCCAGCCCTTTCATTACCCGGTACTCGCGCTCTATGGCATGGGCAGAGGGCAGCAGCTTGGCGACGGGGCCAGGCTTGGCGCGCATCACATAGTTCTTGCCGGGCGTGATCAGCTTGTAGGTGGGGTTGGACTGCCCGCCATTGAACATCTCCACCTGCAGCGGCCCTTCAAAGCCCTCCACATGCTGGCTCAGCCAGGCGCTCAGTGCCGCCGTATCGAAAGTGTGTTGCTCGGTGACTGGGCGGGTGCCGACAAAATGGTCAAAAGTGCTCATGCTGGTTCAGTCCTTTGTTCGATTTGTGATGGCCGCACGCAAGCTGCCGCGCTGAGCCAAGGCGCAGCGAGCGAATGCATAAAGGGGAGGGTTGCCGCAGAGTGCGGCGAAGAGACGAGAAAGAAGTGGGCAGTAAAAACTGTCACGCCCGAGGTAAGAGACGCCAAGCAAGAGCCGCCTCGCAGCGATGGCGTCATCCCCCTCCCGCGCAGCGAGAGTGGGGGAAGCGGCAAAGCCGCTCAGGGGGAGCCTATCTAGTGATCCGTGTCGGCAATGCGCAGCAAGGTGTCGCGATCGCGCACCACCAGACCGCCCGGCTCGATGCGAATCACTTCCTCGCGCTCCATGGATTTGAGTTCCTGGTTCACGCGCTGGCGTGAGGCGCCCAGCAGCTGTGCCAGCTCCTCCTGTGCCAGATGCAGACCGATGCGCACCTCGCTGCTGTCCGAGAGACTGGTCACGCCATAGCTGCGAGTCAGATGCAGCAACTGCTTGGCCAGGCGTGCGCGCAGCGGCAAGGTGTTGAGATCTTCCACCAGGCCGTAGAGCTGGCGTACGCGGCGAGCGTTGAGGCGCAAAATGGCTTCGGAGAACTCCACATGCAGCGCCAGAATGCGCTTGAAGTCGGGCTTGGAGACGCACAGCAGCGTAGTCTCGCCATGTGCATAGGCATCGTGCGTGCGCTTGTCGCCATCCAGGATTGCCACATCGCCAAACCAGATACCCGGCTCCACATAGGTCAGCGTGATCTGCTTGCCCGTGATGGAGGTGGAGCTGACCCGCACCGCGCCCTTGGCGCAGGCGATCCACTCCTCCGGCGGTTCGCCGCGTGCGCAGATGAGCGAGCCATCTTTGTATCGTTTGACGTAGGCGCATCGAAGAATGTCGTGCCGCAGCGAAGGTGAGAGGGAAGAAAACCAGCGACCTGAGTTGATCGCTTCACGTTCTTCGATAGTAAGAATCGGGTCGTCCATGGCCTGTCTTATGTGTGACTGAATACCGGCCCATTGTCGCGTGTGGGACCGGCTGTGATGGGATCGTCCGCCTCAGGGTTGTCACCTGTGCGTCCATGCCTGCTGCAAGCAGGGCTTGCGTCGTTTCTAAAAATGCGCCTGCCCTGCAGTATGCGTGCTCCAAGCCAGAAAAAATGCCCGCAGATCTTGCGGGCATGCATGAGGTATTCATGCGGTGGCGTGTCTGGTGCCGCCGGCGCAGGCCGAGAGCGCTACGGCGGCGTAGGGGCTGCATCTGCATGGCTTGCGAGCCATGGTTGGTGGTTTACATAAAAAAATAGCTACCAGCGCTTATCGTATATGCGCTGGCAGCTATTGATTTGGGAGTTGGAAGCCTCAGGCCGTGGCTTGCATGCGCTCCATCAGTTGCTGTGCCGTGGCCTCCGGGTCGGGGGCGTTGACCAGCGCCCGCACCACGGCGACCGAACCCACGCCCGTGGCGCGCACGGCGGGGAACAGATCGGCTGAAATGCCGCCAATGGCCACCAGCGGGTACTGCTGCATCAGGCGCACATAGGCGGCCAGGCGTGACAGGCCTTGCGGAGCCGTTGCCATTTTCTTGAGCGTGGTGGGAAACACCGCACCCAGGGCGATATAGCTCGGTTGCACGGCGTGGGCGCGCACCATTTCGGCATAGCCGTGGGTTGAAACGCCAAAGCGCGTACCCGAGCGACGAATGGTCTCCAGATCATGGTGGCCGATCACATCCAGATCTTCCTGGCCGACGTGGATGCCGTAAGCACCCGCATCCAGCGCGGCCTGCCAGTGATCGTTGATGAACAGCAAAGCGCCCGTGCCCTGCACGGCTGCGACTGCGGCTTTCACTTCGCGCAGCACGGCAGCCTGGTCGTCAGATTTGAAGCGCAGCTGTACCGTAGGCACTCCGGCGCGGGCCATGCGGCCCACCCATTCGGCAGTCGGCAGCACGCCGTACAGGCCTAGCGCGCGGGGGCAACTGGCATAGGCCAGGGCCGGGTCGGCGCCGGACAGGCCAAAGTCGCGCGAATCATCGGGCCAGTGCGTGGCGTCGAACTGGCCGCTGCGCTCGCTCTGGCGCTGCCAGGCCTGGGCCAATGTCTCAGCATCCACGGCAATAAAGCCCAGCGCGCTGCAGGCTTGCAGAGCCGCCAGATACGCGGGATCCTGACGCTGGGCGGCCGGCATGGGTTGGGGCGTCAGCTCGACCGAGTTGGCATCGTGGTGCAGTCGCGCGCCAAAGCTCTCGCTATGCCGGGCCATGATGGCTTGCGCCATGGCCTTGATTTCGGTGGCGTTCATGGCTTATTCCTGATGCCAGAACGGCGTTCCAAGCACGGGCGTGCTGGGTTGGGCGGCGGTCTGCTCGGCCATGGCACCAGCGCGGTAGGCGGCGTGGCCGGCATTGACGGCATCCGAGAACGCGCCGGCCATGGCCACGGGGTCTTCAGACAGGGCAACGGCGGTGTTGAGCAGCACGGCGTCATAACCCCATTCCATCACCGAGCAGGCATGGGACGGCCGGCCCAGGCCGGCATCCACAATCAGCGGGACCTTGAGGCGCTCGCGCAGCATCTGCATGGCATAGGGATTGACAGGGCCACGGCCCGTGCCAATGGGCGCGGCCCAGGGCATGACGGCCTGACAGCCCACGTCCACCAGCTTCTGGCACAGCACCAGATCGTAGGTGGTGTAGGGCAGCACCTGGAAACCGTCCTTGATCAGGATGGAGGCCGCTTCGACCAGATTCAGCGTATCGGGCTGCAGCGTGTAGTCGTCGCCGATCAGCTCCAGCTTGATCCAGGGGGTATCGAACACCTCGCGCGCCATCTGGGCCGTGGTCACGGCTTCCTGAATCGTCATGCAGCCGGCGGTATTGGGCAGCACGGGCACGTTGAGTTTGCGCAGCAGTTCCCAGAAACTGGCACCGGTTTCGGCGGCGTTGCTACCCTGGCGACGCAGCGAGGCGGTGACCATGGCCGGCTTGGAGCGGGCCACGGCCGCTTCCAGAATCGCCGGCGAGGGGTAACGCGAAGTGCCCAGCAGCAATCGGCTTTCAAAACGCTGGCCGTACAGAACCAGGGCGTCGTCGGTAGTTTTGGTATTCATGATTTGTCTTTATCTTTTGATCAGCAAGCCATTGCACAGGCATGACCTGAGTGAGAGACATCGAGCAAGAGACGCCTCGCCGCGAAGGTGTCGTCCCCTGGGGGAAGGCGCGAAGCGACTCAGGGGGAGCTATTTTTAACCGCCGGTGACGGGGGAGATGACTTCCATCCTGTCGCCGTCATGAAGTGCCAGCGCTTCGTAGCGGGCCTTGGGCACGAAAAGGGTGTTGACGGCCACGGCAAACGGCGGTGTGGCCTGCAGTTTTTCCAGCGCATAGGCCACGGTGGCCGCTGCGGGCAGTTCATGGGGATGCTGGTTGATGGTGATTTTCATGGCGGTCATCGGAGTCAATGCATTCTTTTCTAAGGCAGGGCGCAAAGTTACGCTTTGTGGCTCAAATTCTTGTGTATGCCCAGGTTGTTTGTGCTGTGCACCAAAGTCAGGGCTGGTGTGACAGGCGTTCAGCTGCGGTGTACGGCGACCTCAAATTCGCGGGCCAGCGGTGAATCGTTGTGGTCCACCAGTTCAAGCACCACATCCAGCATGGCGGGCGAGATCATGAAGCCGTGGCGGTACAGACCGTTGACTTCCATGACGCGCGGGGCCAGCAGGCGCACGGCGGGCAGATTATCGGGCAGGGTGGGGCGGCACTGGGTGGCAATCTCCACAATCCGCCCCTCGGCAAAGCCGGGGTGCACGGTGTAGGCGGCGGAAAGCAACTCCAGCGTCGAGCGCACGCTGGCGGGCGACATATCGTCCGACTCGATCTCGGTCGCACCGATCACGAACAGATGATCCTCTTTGGGGGCGATATAGATGGGGTAGCGCGGGTGAATCAAGCGCGTGGGGCGCTGCAGCGTCACCTCGGGCGCGTGGATGCGCACCACCTCGCCGCGTATGCCGCGCAGGTCTTTCCACTGCGAGCGGGCGCCCAGGCCCCGGCAGTCAAAGACAAAATCGGGCTGGCCGGCCCTGCCGGGCGCAAAGTCCGACAGCTCGCGTGGCGCATGCCAGTGCAGTTTCACATCCAGCTCGGTCAGGGTTGGCAGCAGAGCGGCCATCAGCTGGCGATTGTCCAGCTGCCCTTCGCCGGGCAGGTACACGGCCTGGCTGAAACGGTTTTGCAGCGCAGGTTCGCAGTCTTGCAGCGCAGCGCCGGTCTTTTCTTCCATCGCCGGCAGGCTGGGGTTGATGCGGCGATTCTTCTCCAGCAGGCCAAAAAAGCGGGCTGCATCGGCCTGATCCTGGCGGTGCCAGAGGATGAGCGTGCCGTTTTGCTGAAAGAACACCGGTTGCTGCAGCCGGGCCAGCAGCTCGGGCCAGCGCTTCAAGGCATGTTGGCCCATGCGCACCACGCCGGGTTCGGTAATGGCCGATTCGGCCAGCGGTGCCAGCATGGCGGCCGCAACGCGGGCGGCAGCACCATCGCCTTCGGGGCCGTGGGCGTCGTACAGATCGATGCGGTGGCCGCGCAGAGCCAGCGCCAGAGACAGCAGCCGGCCCATGAGGCCGCCGCCCACAATGGCGACGTGTGAAGAAGCTTGAAGCAATGACATGTGCGGTTCGTATTCTTTCAATCGATACGCACATGGAGCGGGGGCAGGTAGGGATGAGGCAGTCCTGCATGGCAACCATGTGCAGGACAAAACGCGGATGTGGAACGCGCTGACTCTGAAACTCCCCACGCCAGCATGACCTGGATCGGGTGCAGGGGGCCGGTGTGGGCCCCAGGGTGTTTCTCAGTCCGCACCAAGTTTGCAAACCTTGTATAGCTCGCAGACCGCGTGGGACACCCCTGTTTCGTCCGTGTGAGCAGATTAAAGCACAACCAGCGACATCGGGCATGGAGCACGCGCATGGGCGATAATTTTTCCCCATGACCGCGTCAAACACTGCACCTACCGCATCCACCCTCCCATCCACCCCGGCTCCTCAAGCCTCCACAGGCCGCAAGCGCTATGCGCGCGTGCTCTCCATTGCCGGTTCGGACAGTGGTGGCGGTGCCGGCATCCAGGCCGATCTGAAAACCTGCAGCGCCCTGGGCTGCTACGGCATGACGGCAATTACCGCCATCACCGTGCAAAACACGCTGGGTGTGACCGGTATTCACGGCATTCCGCTGGCTACCGTGCGCGACCAAATCGATGCCGTGGTTCAGGATATTGGCGTGGATGCCGTCAAGATCGGCATGCTGGCCACGCCCGAGGTGGTGAGTGTGGTGGCCGATGCCATTCGCCGCCACCAGATCAAGAATGTGGTGCTGGACCCGGTGATGGTGGCCACCAGCGGCGACCGCCTGATTGCGCCCGAGACCGCCCAGGTGCTGGTCAGGGAGATTTTCCCGCTGGCCAGCGTCATCACACCCAATCTGGACGAGGCCGCCATGCTGCTGGGCCGGGGCATTGGCGGTATCGACGATCTGGATGCGGCGGTGGCCGATCTGCTGGGCATGGGGGCGCCGGCCGTGCTGCTCAAGGGCGGCCATCTGCCCGGTGATCTGGTCATGGATGTGCTGGGCCGTCAGGGCCAGGCCGCCAGCGACTATCTGCGCCTGCAATCGCAGCGCATTGCCACCCACAACGGCCATGGCACGGGCTGCACGCTGTCTTCGGCGATTGCCTCCTTCCTGGCCCAGGGCCTGGCTCTGGAGCAGGCCGTGACCGAAGCGCGCCGCTATATCCTGGGCGCGATTGCTGCCGGCGCCGATGTCTACACCGGTCACGGCCATGGCCCGCTCAACCATGGCTATGCACCGCGCGCGCAACTGATTGTTTGAGCGTCAACGGCTGTAACCAGCCAAAGGCCTGCAGATGCAGGCCTTTGTTTTTGGAGCCCGGAGGCGTTACCAGCCCCAGACCAGATTGCCGGCCACCCAGCCGCTGCCGCCGTTGCTGCGCTGTACCTGCACCCAGCCACCCTGCTTTTTGAGGGTGCGCAGCACATCGCCTTGCTCCAGCCTGGCCACGCGGCGGTGGTTCTGGCCCGGGCCGGCCCGCAGATTGGCCGTAGGGGCTGTGACCACCATATGTGCGGCTTTGCCGGTGACGCCTTGATGGACCCAGCCCAGCGTGGCTTCGTTGTCCTTGACCCGCAGCCATGAGCCCTGGTGCTTGATGACCTGCAGCGGATAGCCTTTGCTCAGCTCCCAGCGCACGGGAGCGCGCGTACTGGGGGTGGCGCGTACATTGGCGGTACTGCCTTTGATACTCACATATTCCTTGGCCTGGGCCGCTGCCGGCGTCAAGGTGGTGGTGAGGGCGGCCAAAGCCATGGCGCCAGCGGCTATCCAGCGAGGGGCACGGTGGTGATTGCAAAGCACGGAGCAGTGTTTCCTTTCAAAAAAGTATCAAAATGCGTTGTACCTGGCGTCAGATCAGTGGGTGTTGCTATAGTTCCTGCAGAAAGCTGACAGCTTGAAAGGAGTCTTCATGCCATTGCCTTATATGCGTTCCACCCTCACTGCTGTGCTGGGCCTGTCGGTACTGCTGGCTACGGGGCTGGCGGCCAGCCAAAGCGCTACGGCATCCAACGCCATGGCGCCACCGGTCTTGGCTGGCGATGGGCAAAACGGTAGCAACCAGACCTTGGGCCAAGCGCTGCTGGCAGCCGCCGACAAAGGCGATGTAGTAGCGGTGCGGGATTTGCTGGCGCGTGGAGCACCCGTGAATGCGCAAGATGCGCAGGGCAGCACGCCGCTCTTGCGGGCTACGGCGGGTAACCATATCGAGGTGGCGCGCTCGCTGTTGCTGCATGGGGCCGATACCAATCTCAAGAACCAGCAGCAAGACAGCGCCTATCTGCTGGCCGGTGCCCAGGGGCGGCTGGAGATTGTGCGCATGGCTCTTTCGTATGGGGCCGATCTCAAAAGCCTGAACCGCTATGGCGGCACGGCGCTGATTCCAGCCTGCGAGCGCGGCCATGTGGAAACCGCCCAGGCCTTGATCGCTGCCGGTGTGAACGTGGATCACGTCAACCGTCTGGGCTGGACCTGCCTGATGGAAGCCGTGGTGCTGGCCGATGGCGGGCCCGCCCATCAGGCCATCATCCGCTCGTTGATTGCGGCCGGGGCGGATCTGAATCTGCCCGACAAGGAGGGCGTGACCGCCTTGGCTCACGCGCGCCAGCGTGGTCAGCGTGAGGTGGTGCAATTGCTGCAGGCGGCAGGTGCAAAGTGATTTTGAGGTGAAACAAGCTTGCAGCGCTTGATGTGTAAGCGCTGCAAGCTCTTGAATTGATAGTGAAGCTTATGCGCGAGCGGCTTGCACCTGAGCCGTCTGCCGCTGGCGGGTGAGCGCCGCCAGCACAAAGGTGATGATCAGCGTGGGCAGGGCCGAGCCCATGGCCTGGCTCAGATAGGGTATCAGGTGGTAGCAGGCAATACCCAGCAGCCAGAGGGTGACGGCGTCCCAGCGCACAGGCGGAGCCTTGTGCATCAGCTCCTGGGCGTTGGCGCCAAAGGACAGGCGACCCAGCACCACGCCAAACAGCGGCACAAAGCAGGAACTCAGAATCAGCAGAAAAGGCTCCAGGCTGTGCATGGGCAGCACCAGCGCCAGCAGCGTGCAGACCGTGGCAATCAGCAGGCCCCAGTGGCGAATGCTCCAGCGGGGCAGCAGGCTATGGGCCGACATGGAGGCCGAATAAGCATCGCCATAAGCGTTGTCCACCTCGTCGATCAGCACCAGCGACAGGGCAATCAGCCCGCCTTGTGCCAGCAGCAGGGCGGTCACCAGATCCTGGCTGGGCAAGGTCAGGGCCACCAGCACGCCCAGCGAATAGCACCAGATGTTGGCCAGGGCAAAGCCCGTCCAGGTGCCGGTCAGCGCGGATTTGCCGCTTTTGCCATGGCGCGCATAGTCGGCCACCAGCGGCAGCCAGCTGATGGGCATGGCAATCACCAGATCCATGGCCGAAAGCACACCCATGCTGCCGTCGCCCGAACGGTTCCACAGCTGGGCAAAGCCCTGGGCTTGTGCCATGCCCACAAACTGCCAGCTCAGCCACAGCAGCGACAAAATCACCAGCGGCAGAGCCACGCGCGAGACGATGCGGCGCACCAGCTGCACCATGGAGCCGCTCATGAGCAGCAAGATCACGCTGCCCCATAGCAGCGTGACCACCCAGGGCCAGTAGCTGGCCGCCATGCCCCCGCTCTGGCGGCCCAGGGCCAGCGTGGCATCGCGCATCACCACCAGCTCGAACGTGCCCCAGCCCAGCAACTGCACGATGTTCAGCACAATGGGCAGTTGCGCAAAGCGGCGGCCGTAGACGCTGTGCATCAGTCCGGCACTGGCCAGGCCGCTGTCGCAGCCCAGCTTGCCCACCCAGCCCAACAGACCCGCGCCTATGCAGGAACCCAGGACGATGGCGCCCAGCGCCTGTGCGGGGCTGAGTGCGGGCAGCAGATAGGCGCCCATCTGCATGACCAAAAGGCCTACGCCCAGACTGAACCACAGCGAGGCGTGGTCGCGCCACAGGAACACGCGCTGGTGCTCGGCCACAGGCGCCAGGGCCTCGTTGCCAGGGGTGGAAGTGGATGAATTCATGAATGCTCCGCCAGTAAAACGAAGCAGGGGCCGTGGCCGGTGCAGGCGGGTGGCGTTCTTGCATGGCAAGTGCCTGGCCTTGGATACCGTGAACAGCTTCCCTGCGCGAGGATGATCTCGGGCAGGCTTGGGTCTTGGCGACCCTGCCTGCGCAGTCAGGTTCAAAGGGACTCTCTCAGCCCCGGCGCTGATGCCACCGGGACACCCCTAGCGTGTGTGCTGCAGACCTGTGGACTGCAGCAACGCAGGCAATTTTGCCAGAGTTGCTGCGCAGGCTCTGTGTCCTGCCATGGGCTGCAAGGGCGAGACTGTCGTGCATAAAGAGTGGCAATGAGGTTGGTTGATGCGACCAGGTGAGTCGGGTGGGGCTAGAAGTTGCGAGAAAAGCGGCCATGTCGGCAAGTGCTGTGCTTGCAAATGCTTGCAATTGAAGAGGTCTGGATTTAACCCCGTTGCGGTGGCTGGCGCGTTTGAGCAGATGTCATGGACATCAACCCAGGAGCCAACCACCATGCAGACCTCTTCGATGCGCTTCAGTCTTTCGTCTTTCCATCTCTCGCGCGCCAGCTTGCTGCGCGCCGTCTGCGCCGCTGCGGCCATGGCGGCGTTCGGGACCGCAGGCACTGGCCATGCCCAGACTCGTACGCTGGCCGACATCAGCATTGTGGAACGCGCCAGCGGCCGTGTGCTGCCCGTGTACCGCCAAGGTGGCGAGCTATGGGTGGCGGGTCGCCCGGGTGCCAATTACGCCGTGCGCGTGCGCAACCGCACGGGCGGCCGCGTGCTGGGCGTGATCAGCGTCGATGGCGTCAATGTACTCACCGGCAAGACGGCAGTCTCCCGCGCTCAGGACGGCTATGTGTTCGACGCGGGTGAGCAGGCCGACATCCTGGGCTGGCGCAAGAGCCAGGATCAGGTCGCCGCTTTTTATTTTTCTTACAGCGAGATGTCTTATGCCAGTCGCACGGGTCGCCCCGGCGACGTGGGAGTGATAGGCGTGGCACTGTTCAGCGAGAAGCAGCCCGAAATCGTTTATGAAAGTCCTCGCCGCAGCTCGCGTCGGGCCGAGGACAGCCAGCAATCTTCTGTGGCGGCCGAAGCGCCCATGGCCGCCGATGCTGCAGCTCCCGGAGCTTCGGCCAGCGGCTCGGCCCGCAACTCATCGGCCGAAAAGCGTGCTCCCCGTGCTGCGGCTCCCGCTCCTTCGCTGGGCACGGGCCATGGCGTGGTGGAGAACTCCTATGCGGGCACCACCGAGTTTGAAAGTGCCTACAGCCGGCCCGAACAGCTGGTGCGTATACGCTATGACAGCTATGCCAACCTGGTGGCCAAGGGCGTGATTCCCCAACCCCGGCCACAGTCCGTGCCGTCTCGTTCGCCACGCGCTTTTCCCGGCGATGACGCTTATGTACCCGATCCTCCCCGTTACTGACGAGGCCTGCCCGGCATGAGGGTGGTGTCGGGGGCGGCGGTATTTGCATAATCGTGGCATGGCCGAACTGCCGCCCCCCCAATCAACGATTGCCGACGAGGAACTGATGCTCGCCTATGCCGCTGGCGAGGCAGCGGCATTTGTGCCCCTGTACCGCAGACACAGCCTGCGGCTATGGCGCTATTTTTTATCGCAACACCGGCAATGCAGCGCTGGCCGAGGATTTGAGTCAGGACTTGTGGTTTGCGCTTGTGGATTGCGCTGGAGGCTATGAAGTTCGTAGCAAATTCACCACCTGGCTCTTCACCATGGCCCATCACAAGCTGGTGGACCATTGGCGTCGGCAAAAGCCGGGCTTGAGTCTGTCGGCCGATAGTGAGGAATCCCAGCGCCTGGCCGAGAGCCTGTTTGCCGCTTCGGGCTTTGAGCCGGATCACAGTCTGAATCGTCAGCTCATGGCCCAGGCCTTGCTCGATGCGCTGGCAAGCCTGCCCCTCGAGCAGCGCGAGTGCTTCTTGCTGCAGGTGGAGGCCGATATGTCGCTGGCCGAGATTGCCGCCGCAACCGGCGTGAACGAAGAAACGGCCAAAAGCCGCTTGCGCTATGCGCGCGCCAAATTGCGCAAGGCGCTGGAGGAACTGGCATGAGCCCGAAAACCGAGAATTCATCAGCCGGACCCCAGCATGATGCGCTGCGCGATATCTATCTGGATGCCGTGCAGGGCGATGTCGGCCCCAGTGCGCAAAGCAGCGAGCGCATTCTGGCCCATGCCAAGGCAGGGGCAGGGCGGGTCGGCAGCAGCGGCGAGCACGACGCCAGCACCGCATCTCAACCCTCGGTCAAAGCTGCTGCCAACGATAGCTTCTGGCTGCGCCAGGCGGTGGCCAGTGTGGCTGCCATAGGGCTGGTCGGCTGGCTGGTGATGCAGCATATGGCGGGCTGGAATGACGCAGGCAAGCGGGAGTCTGTCGGAACTGGCTCGGGTACGGCTGTGCATGAGCCGGCCAGGGCTGCAGCTGAAGAGTCCGCCAATTCGGCGGCCGATTCGTCTTTGGATACCGGCAATGCCCAGCCGGCAGCAGCGCCCCGAGCAAATGCAGCGCGTAGCCGCATGGCTGCTCTCATGCCTGCATCGCCGGCACCTTCTTCGGCACCGCCGCTGGCCCAGTCGGCCGATCAGCTCCCCGACCAATCCGCAGCCAGCGTGGCGCGACCCGAGGCTAAAGAAACCAGGAGCGCGAAGCAGTCGCGGCAAGAGACGCAACTGCCTTTGTGCCCTGAAGAGCAGGCGCCGCCTGCTGCTGTACAGGCCGAGAAAGTGACGCCATCGGCAGCCGCTGCCTCAGCGGATATGGCGGCCAAAGTACCTGCCCAAACACCCGCTGTTCCCAAGGTCAATTCCGGGGCTGAACCGCCGACTCCTGCATGCCGGCCGCGCCCGCCGGCGCTCAAAACCCCGGGAAAGTCAAACGAGGCTGAGACGGACGAGCCCGAGCCAAGGCCTTGACGCGACGTGTGGCTCTGATAAAAGCAGGAGCATTCAACGTAAGCCCTGTTTGCATTTGTTCACAAAATCAGGGGTGAAACAGGGTGCAGGCAGGCAAAAAAAAGCCCGCGCGAGGCGGGCTGTGGTGATGGTCTGACCAGTGCTTCTCAGCGCTGATGTGAATCCATGTTACTGGATTTTTGCCTTTTTGCGCAGATCGTCCTGGAATTGCTGCAGCTTTTGCTGTTGCAGCTGCTGGCTGATCTGTGGCTTGACGTCTTCAAACTTGGGCAACTCGGCCTGGCGCTCGTCATCAAGGCGGATGATGTGCCAGCCAAATTGGCTCTTGACGGGCGCTGGAGTCATTTCGCCCTTTTTCAGCTTGACCAGGGCTTCGGTGAACTCGGGCACGTAGTTGTTGGGGTTGGCCCAGTCCAGATCGCCACCGCGAGCACCCGATCCGGGGTCCTTGGATTCTTTCTTGGCGATGTCTTCAAACTTCTTGCCGGCCTTGACTTCGGCAATGATGGCCTTGGCGCGGTCTTCGGACTCCACCAGGATGTGGCTGGCCTTGAGTTCCTTGCCGCTGTTGGCAGCCACGAACTTGTCGTACTCGGCCTTGGCTTCGGCGTCGGTCACGGCATTGTTTTTCTGGAAGTCTTCAAACAGGGCGCGGATCAGTATCGTCTGGCGGGCCATTTCCATTTGCTGCTTGTAGGCGTCCGAAGCTGCCAGACCACGGCGGTTGGCTTCCTGCATGAAGATTTCGCGGGCGATGACTTCGTCCTTGATCATCTTGTCCATTTCGGGCGTCACGGGCTGGCCGCTGGCTTCGATCTGGGCCTTCAAGGCGCTCACGCGGGCCACGGGCACCGCCTTGCCGTTGACGATGGCCACGTTCTGGGCCGAAGCGGACAGGGCGGCAGCGCCCAGAACAGCGGCGGCCACGATGCGGGCCAATTTCTTTTGATTCATGCTCATTCGAATCTTGATTGAGAAAAGTGAATAAAGTTTCTTCCAATACGCAACAGGCTCCGTGAAACGGAGCCTGCGGTCATAACGGTAGTACGTTCTCAGAGAACTTCAATGGCGATGGCATGAACACCCTGGTCAATGAAGTCTTGCAGTGCATCATACACAAGGCGATGGCGTGCAACGCGGCTTTTGCCATCAAACGCAGCCGCTGCAATGCGCACGCGAAAATGCGTGCCCACGCCGCTGTCGTTGGCACCGGCATGGCCTGCGTGCTGGTAGCTTTCGTCGATGACTTCCAGCTGCGTGGGCGACAGGCGCTGCTGCAGTGCGGCGGCCATGTTCTGGGCGGTGATTTCGGGCAGGGATGGTGCGCTCATGACTGCTTGTCCTTGGTATCGGCCGATTCCTGGGGCAGGTAGCGGCTCATGTAGATGGCCTGGGCAATCACAAACACCAGCATCAATCCCATGCCGCCAAACAGCTTGAAGTTGACCCAGGTATCGGTGTCGAAGTTGTAGGCAATCCAGATGTTGAGTGTGCCCATGGCCGCAAAAAACGCCGACCAGGCCCAGTTGAGCTTGAGCCAGATGGCGTCGGGCAATTGCAGTTGTCCGCCCATGACGGAGCGCAGCAGGTTCTTTCTGAACACCAACTGGCCGATCAGCAATGCGCCGCCCATGAGCCAGTACAGCACCGTGGGCTTCCATTTGATGAAGTTGTCGTCGTGGGCCAATAGGGTGGCGCCGCCAAACAGCACGATGACGCCCAGGCTCACCCATTGCATGGGTTCGACCTTGCCGTTCTTGAAGCGCAGATAGGCAATCTGCGCCACTGTGGCGACGATGGCCACGGCTGTGGCGGTGTAAATGCCCCAGACCTTGAAGGCCACGAAAAACAGGATGATGGGGAAAAAGTCGAGCAGCAGCTTCATGCGCGAAAGTTTAAGTAGTTCTGCGGGGCGAGCGGGCCGCTAGGGCACCGGAGGTATCGCTTCAATCTTGCATCATGCACCAAGGCAGCGATCCGTACGGCCTCAAAGCCTTGTGCAACGGACGGGAACTGCTATCAAAGCTGATGCAGCTGTCAAGGTGTCGGCCCAGAGGAGAACCCGCTGAAAGCACTGATGGATCAAGCGCCTTCAGCTCTTATTTTTAAGACTCGGGGTTCTGAAAATCCAGCGAGGCGGAGTTCATGCAGTAGCGCAGGCCGGTGTCGGTAGGGCCGTCGGGAAAGACATGGCCCAGGTGCGCGCCGCAGCCGCTGCATACGGTCTCGGTACGCACCATGCCGTGGGTACGGTCCACGATGTTGGTGATGGCGCCGGGCACCGCCTGGTCGAAGCTGGGCCAGCCGCAGCCCGCGTCAAACTTGGTGTGCGAGTCAAACAGCTTGGCTCCGCAGCAAACGCAGTGGTAGCTGCCATCGGCCCAGAACTGCTCGTACTTGCCGGTGAAGGGGCGCTCGGTGGCCGCGTGGCGGGTGACCTGGAAGGCCGCAGGTTCGGCCCCCTTGTCCCGCAACAGTTCTTGCCACTCTTGATCGGATTTCTGTACAGGAAAGCTCATGAGGAACAGCTGATTTCAATGGAGGAAGCCCAGTCGGGCGGGAAGCCAGCCCAGTCTGCATGATCGGGATGGGGCGCATAAGGCGATTGGAGCACGGCCAGCATCTGCTGCACAGGGGCAAAATCACCGCCCTGGGCGGCGCGGATCACGGTCTCGCCCAGGTGGTTGCGCAGCACAAAGCGCGGATTGGATTTTTGCATCAAATCGGTCGCTTGCGCTTTATCTGTCTGCGCAAGATGCTCTGAATACATGAGCGACCAGGCATCGAAGCCGGCGCGATCCAGAATGATGTCGCGCAAGGGTTCGAAGTCGAGTGCGGCACCGGATGCAGCAGCCTGCTGCACGGCCTCGGTCAGGCGGGTAAAGAAGATGGTGTAGTCCACCTGGTTGTCGGCCAGCAGTTGCAGCAGGGGGTTGACCAGCAGGGCGAACCTGCCTTCGGCTGCCGGCGTGCCCGCTTCATCTTCGGGCAGGCCCAGCTTGCGCAGCATTTGCGTGGCGTAGGCGGCGGGAAAGACGCTTTTGTACGACTCCAGCGCTGCAATCGTCAGCTCTTCATCGCCGATCAGCGGCAGCAGGGCCTGGCCCAGGCAGTACAGATTCCAGTAAGCCACCTGCGGCTGGCGGTTGAAGGCGTAGCGGCCCTGGTTGTCGCTGTGGTTGCAGATATGGCCGGGATCGAAGGCATCGAGAAACTGGAAGGGGCCGTAGTCAATCGTCAGGCCCAGAACACTCATATTGTCAGTATTCATCACCCCGTGGCAAAAGCCCACGGCCTGCCACTGGGCCAGCAGGCGTGCGGTGCGCTCGCTCACGGCCTGCAGAAAATTGGCATAGGCGTTGCCCGCCAGCGTGGTGGCTGAGCGGCATTCGGGGTAGTGGCGGTCGATCACCAGATCGGCCAGGGCCTTGAGCTCGGCCTGCATGTCGCGGGCGGCAAAGTGCTCGAAGTGGCCAAAGCGCACAAAGCTCTCGGCCACGCGGGTGACGACGGCGGCACTTTCCATGGTCTCGCGGGCAATGGGCTGTGGCGAGCCAATCAGCGCCAGCGCACGTGTGGTGGGAATGCCCAGGGCAGCCATGGCTTCGCTGCAGAGAAATTCCCGAATCGAGGAGCGCAGCACGGCCCGGCCGTCACCCATGCGCGAGTAAGGCGTGCGGCCTGCCCCCTTAAGCTGGACTTCAAAGCCGGCTTCGGTTTCGCCCAGCAAGATGGCGCGGCCGTCGCCCAACTGCCCGGCCCACACGCCAAACTGGTGGCCGCTGTACACGCTGGCCAGGGGGCGGCTGCCTTGTGCCACGGCGTTGCCCGCCAGCACCTGCAGCGCTTCGTCGCTGGCCAGCCATTGGGGCGACAGCTGCATCCACTCGGCCGTGCTGGCGCTGGTGGCTATCCAGTGCGGGCTGGGCAGGGGCGTGGGTTGCAGATAGGTGAAAAATGCGCCGCCAAGCGCTTCAAAACGGCCGGACAGAGGGTCTGGCTGCGACCATTGCGGCGCGAAGGACGGGATGGAACGGGGCTGCATGCTCATGGCTGGATTGTCGCGCGCCGGGCTCAGCCTCATGGTCTGCAATGGCATGCAGTGAGGCGCTTGATCTGTCTTGGTGTTTCCCCGGGTGTTTCGCAGTGCAGGCTGAGGCATTTCAGAGGGAGTCGTCTCTTGCAAGGTCGCCCGGGGCGCACATTGGTGACAGTCCGCAGATGCAGCTGGCGGCGCCCACGGTAGGATGTGCCGCTGCCAAATCAACGATTTCTTGGAGACATGCCAATGTTGGGTCTGATGCAAAGCCAGCCGTTGCTGATT
Organism: Comamonas aquatilis; assembly: GCF_965139575.1. Taxonomy (NCBI): domain Bacteria; kingdom Pseudomonadati; phylum Pseudomonadota; class Betaproteobacteria; order Burkholderiales; family Comamonadaceae; genus Comamonas; species Comamonas aquatilis. The sequence continues at coordinate 156,857 of NZ_CBCSIW010000005.1, forward strand.
TCGTCCCTGATCGAGTTTGCCGCGCGCAATCATGGAGACGGCGAAATCGTCTCCCGGCGTGTGGAGGGCGATATTCATCGCTATACCTACAAGGATCTGGCCGGGCGGGCCCGCCAGTTGGCCAATACGCTGGACGGCATGGGCCTGGCCCTGGGCGAGCGCGTGGCCAGCCTGGCCTGGAACGGCTACCGCCATATGGAGATGTATTTTGGCGTCAGTGGTTCGGGCCGGGTGCTGCACACCATCAACCCGCGTCTGCACCCCGAGCAGATAGCCTGGATCGTCAACCATGCCGAAGACAAGGCCCTGTGCTTTGACCTGAGCTTTCTGCCTTTGATTCAGGCCGTGCATGCCAAATGCCCTCAGGTCAGGCAATGGGTGGCGCTGTGCGATGCCGACAAGCTGCCGGCCGATAGCGGCATTCCGGGTCTGATCAGCTACGAGGACTGGATTGGCGGCCAAAGCGATCAATACAACTGGCCGCTGCTCGACGAGAACACGGCTTGCAGCATGTGCTACACCAGCGGCACCACGGGCAATCCCAAGGCTGCGTTGTACAGCCACCGTTCCAGCACCTTGCATGCCTATGCGGCGGCTCTGCCCGATGTGATGAATCTCTCGGCCCGCGATTCCGTGCTGCCCGTGGTGCCCATGTTTCACGTCAACGCCTGGGGCATTCCCTATTCGGCCGCACTCACGGGCTGCAAGCTGGTGTTTCCCGGCCCGGCGCTAGACGGCAAATCGGTTTACGAACTGATAGAAGCCGAAGGCGTGACTTTTGCTGCCGGCGTACCTACGGTATGGCAGATGCTGCTCAGCCATATGAAGCCGGGCGGCCTGCGTTTTTCCAAGCTCAACCGCACGGTGATTGGCGGTTCTGCCTGCCCGCCGGCCATGATTTCTGCATTCCAGGATGACTATGGCGTCAGCGTGCTGCATGCCTGGGGTATGACGGAAATGAGCCCGCTGGGCACGCTGTGCACCTTGAAGAACAAGCATCTGAGCCTGCCCAAGGACGAGCAGATGAAGATTTTGCAGAAACAGGGGCGTGCGATCTATGGCGTGGAGATGAAGATCGTCAACGACGAAGGCAAGGAGCAGCCCTGGGACGGCAAGGCCTATGGCGATTTGCTGGTGCGCGGGCCCTGGATCATCGACAGCTACTACAAGGGCGAAGGCAATCCGCTGGTCGATGGCTGGTTCCCCACGGGCGACGTGGCCACGATTGATGCCGATGGCTTCATGCAGATCACGGACCGCAGCAAGGACGTGGTCAAGTCCGGTGGGGAGTGGATCAGCTCCATCGACATCGAGAACATTGCCATGGCCCATCCGGCGGTGGCCATGGCGGCCTGCATAGGCGTGCCCCACCCCAAGTGGGACGAGCGCCCGATTGTGGCGGTGGCCAAAAAGCCAGGGGCTGAAGTGAGCCGCGAAGAGCTGCTCAAATTCTTCGAGGGCAAGACAGCCAAATGGCAGATCCCCGACGATGTGGTGTTTGTGGATGCGATCCCGCTGGGGGCCACGGGCAAGATGCTCAAGACCAAGCTGCGCGAACAGCTCAAGGATTACAAGCTGCCCACGGCCTGATCCAGAGCGGCTTGAACGCCGATGCGGCCATCACCTAGCGGTGGTGGCCGTTTTTTTGCGCTGCGCGCAGATGTTTGGCGCGCTTTGAGCTGCCCTAATCGCTCGTTGCCGCTGCGTGGGCTCAGCGCATGGCAATGCGCTTGTTTTTAAATGAAACAGGCCTGTCGTCTATATCCGATAATTGCATGCAGCTTCTGTTTTGATAGCATTGCATTTTCTGTCTGTGAAGTCGCCAAGGTGATTGCCGCTAGGGCATTCACCGATCGGTGAATCCGGGATTGGCCTTTAGTCTGAGCCTCGCTCGAAAACCACCAACGGAGGCGCTTCATGAAGTTTGCAATCAAGGCTGTGGCGGCATCGGTGATCCTGGCGTGCGCCGGATCGGCCATGGCCCAAAAGGGTGAGACCATCAAAGTGGCCTGGCTGGACCCGCTGTCCGGTCTGATGGCCGCGCTGGGTTCCAATCAGCTCAAAAGCTTGCAGTACGCCGCTGAGGAAATCAACAAAAACAGTGCTTCGGGCGTGAAGTTCGAGATCATCGGCATAGACAACAAGCTCAGCCCCCAGGAAACCACGGCGGCTCTGCGCTCGGCCATGGATCAGGGCGCGCGTTATGTGTTCCAGGGCAATGGCTCCGGCCCGGCGCTGGCCATCATGGATGCGCTGGAAAAGCACAACGCCCGCAACAAGGGCAAGGAAGTGGTCTACCTCAATTACGCGGCGGTGGACCCCGACCTTACCAATAGCAAGTGCAGCTACTGGCATTTCCGCCTGGATGCCGACACCTCCATGAAGATGGAAGCGCTGACCACGTACATGAAGGACATGCCCGAGATCAAGAAGGTCTATCTGATCAACCAGAACTACGCGCACGGTCAGCAGGTATCCAAGTACGCCAAGGACATGCTCAAGAAAAAGCGCCCCGATGTGGAAATCGTGGGCGATGACTTCTCGCCCCTGGCCCAGGTGCGTGACTTTGCACCCTATGTCGCCAAGATCAAGCAGTCCGGCGCCGACACGGTGATCACCGGCAACTGGGGCTCGGACCTGGCCCTGCTCATCAAGGCCGCCAACGATGCCGGCCTGAACAACGTCAAGTTCTACACCTACTACGCCATTGCCACGGGCGCGCCCACGGCCATGGGCGCAGCGGCAGCCGGCAAGGTTTATATGGTCGGCTACGGCCACCTGAACATGCCGGGCGTGATGGACAAGATCGTCAAGGGCTTCAAGGCCAAGGTCAACGAGGACATGTATACCGGCACCGTCTATACCGGGTTGAACATGCTCGATCAGGCCTTTGCCAAGGCCAAGAGCACCGATCCGGTGAAGGTGGCTGCGACCATGGAGGGCATGAAGTTCCAGAACTACAACGGCGACGTGGAAATGCGCAAGAGCGACCACCAGCTGCAGCAAGGCCTGTACATATCCCGCTGGGAGAAAGCCGGCGGCAAATACCCCACGGATTCTGAGAACACGGGCTATACCTTTGTCCCTGTGAAGTATTTCGAGCCCTATGTGGCCAGCACGCCCACCAGCTGCCAGATGAAGCGCCCCTCCTGAGGGCGGGGGCATCGTTTTTCTCTTTGGGGGCGCAAGCCCCCTTTTTTTGTACCCGGTGCTTTGCGTATTTGTGTTTAAACCTGGAACTTTTGCCGGCAAGTGCGATGAAGTTGTGCGCTTGTGTCGCCTAAGTGTCCGGTGACTGCTTTCTAGTCACTTGCGCGATAGTTTCTAAGGCATACCCCAGCGGCGAATTGTCGGCTTGACGTTAGATTGAAGTCAGTGCCAAGACCAAAGCCTTTGAAAGGGGACAAGTGATGAATTTGATGATGCGTACGCTCGCCGTAGCCACCATGACCGTCTGTGCCGGCGCGGCCTGGGCTCAGAAAGGCGAGGTGGTGAAGATCGGCTGGATCGACCCGCTCTCGGGTCTGATGGCCGCGGTGGGTACGAATCAGCTCAAGACCTTTCAATTGCTGGCCGAGGATTTCAATCGCAAGAACAGCTCTGGCGTGAAGTTTGAAATCATTGCGCTGGACAACAAGCTCAGCCCGCAGGAAACCACGGCCGCGCTACGCTCGGCCATGGATCAGGGGGCGCGCTATGTGGCTCAGGGCAACGGCTCGGGTCCGGCGCTGGCCATCATGGATGCGCTGGAAAAGCATAACAACCGCAACAAGGGCAAGGAAATGCTCTTCATGAATTACGCGGCGGTGGACCCGGATCTGACCAATAGCAAGTGCAGCTACTGGCATTTCCGGCTGGATGCCGATACCTCCATGAAGATGGAGGCACTGACCACCTTCATGAAGGACGAGGCCGATGTCAAGAAGGTCTATCTGATCAACCAGAACTACGGCCACGGCCAGCAGGTTTCCAAGTACGCCAAGGACTTGCTCAAGAAAAAGCGCCCCGATGTGCAAATCGTGGGCGACGACTTCTCGCCGCTGGCCCAGGTTCGCGACTTCGCACCCTACATCGCCAAGATCAAGCAGTCCGGCGCCGACACGGTGATCACCGGCAACTGGGGCTCGGATCTGTCGCTGCTGCTCAAGGCCGCCAATGATGCAGGCCTGAACAACGTCAAGTTCTATACCTATTACGCTTTTGGCGCCGGTGCTCCCACGGCCATGGGTGCGGCGTCCGACGGCAAGGTCTACGTGGTGGGCTACGGCCACTACAACATGGGAGCGCCGATTCAGGCCTCCATGAACGAGTTCAAGAAAAAGTTCAACGACGACCTGACGCAAAGCTCCATCTACCACGTGTTCGCCTTGCTCGATGCCGCTTTCGTGAAGACCGGCTCCACCGACCCCGTCAAGGTGGCAGCTGCGCTGGAAGGCATGAAGCTCAAGAGCTTCAACGGCGAGGTGGAAATGCGCAAGTCCGACCATCAGTTGCAGCAAGGCCTGTACATCAACAAGTGGCAGAAGGCGGGCGGCAAGTTCCCGTATGACGCCGAGAACACCGGCTATACCTTTGCGCCGGTGAAGTACTACGAGCCCTATGTGGCCAGCACCCCGACCAGCTGCCAGATGAAGCGCCCGTCCTGATGGCGTTTTTCCTTGAGGCCGCTCCAGGCCTGTTTCATGTTGCCAGACCGATAACGCCATACAACACCCGGGCGCGGCAACCCTCCAAATTCACTTCATACGCATTAGAGAGCAAGGCAACTCGATGACGCTGGAATTTTTCACCATATCACTGCTCAACGGCGTGAGTTACGGGCTGCTGCTGTTCATGCTCAGCTCGGGTCTGACGTTGATCTTCAGCATGATGGGCGTGCTCAACTTCGCCCACACCAGTTTTTACATGCTGGGAGCCTACTTCGCCTACACGCTCAGCGGCATCATCGGCTTTTGGCCGTCGCTGCTGCTGGCACCGCTGCTGGTGGGCGTGCTGGGTGCGCTGTTCGAGCGCTACAGCCTGCGCCGGGTGCACAAGTTCGGCCATGTGCCGGAGCTGCTGGTCACCTTCGGCCTGTCCTATCTGATTTTGGAAGTGGTGCAGCTGGTCTGGGGGCGCGGCACCGTGCCTTATGCCCTGCCGCCTGCGCTGCAAGGCCCGCTGTTCACGCTGTACGGCACGCAGTTCCCCAAGTCGCGCTCCTTTGTGATGCTGGTGGCGCTGCTGATGCTGGTGGCGGTGTGGCTGCTGCTGACCCGCACCCGCATCGGGCTGGTGATTCAGGCCGCACTCAAGAACCCCGAGATGGTGGAAGCGCTGGGCCACAACGTGCCGCGCGTGTTCATGCTGGTGTTTGGCGGCGGCTGCGCTCTGGCCGGCCTGGCGGGCGTGATCGGCGGCAACACCTATGTGACGGAGCCGGCCATGGCGGCGTCCGTGGGCTCCATCATCTTCGTGGTGGTGGTGGTGGGCGGCATGGGCTCGCTGGCGGGCGCTTTTGTGGCCTCGCTGCTGATCGGCGTGGTGCAGACCTTTGCCGTGGCCATTGACTGGTCGCTGGCCAGTGCGCTCAATTCCCTGGGTCATGCGGTCAACGAGTCCACGTTTGGCTGGCCGGTGCTCAAGCTCACCATCTCGCAGGTTGCACCCATCCTGCCCTACCTGTTCCTGGTGCTGATCCTCATCTTCCGCCCCAAGGGCCTGCTTGGTACACGGGGGGATTGAGCCATGTCTTCGATTGTCAAACCGACCATGAATTCTTCCATCGCAGCGAGCAGCCAGGATCAGGCGCATTACCGCTACAAGCCCCTGAACATGGGGCGCATCGTGATCTGGAGCCTGTTTGCGCTGGCGCTGATCGTGGCGCCCATGGTGTTCACCAGCTCGCTGGCGCTGACCATGCTCAGCCAGATCGGCTATCTGATCATCATCTGCCTGTCCTACAACATCCTGCTGGGGCAGGGCGGCATGCTGAGCTTTGGCCATGCCGTGTATACCGGCCTGGGTTCCTTCATCGCCATTCATGCCATGAACAAGGCCGGTGGCGGCGAATGGCCGATTCCGCTGGTGCTGATTCCCATCATCGGCGGGCTGGGAGGTATGTTCTTTGCCGCCTTGTTCGGCTATGTGACCACCAAAAAATCCGGCACCACCTTTGCCATGATCACCATGGGCCTGGGTGAGCTGGTGGCCTCCATGGCGCTGATGTTCCCCGAGTTCTTCGGTGGCGAGGGCGGCATCACCACGGACCGTGTCTACAGCAAGTTCTTCGGACTGGATTTCGGCTCCGGTCTGCAGGTGTACTACCTGATAGCCGTGTATTGCTTTGTGTGCACGGTGGCCATGTTTGCCTTTACGGGCACGCCTCTGGGACGCATGCTCAACGCCGTTCGCGACAACCCCGAACGGGTGGAGTTCGTGGGCTACAACACGCAGCGCGTGCGCTATTTCGCTTTCATCATTGCCGGCTTTTTCGCCGGTATCGGCGGTGGTCTGGCGGCCATCAACTTCGAGATCATCACGGCCATGGACAGCGTGAGCGTGGTGCGCTCCGGCGGCTATCTGCTGTTCACCTTCCTGGGCGGCGCCACCTTCTTCTTCGGCCCCATCATCGGTGCGGTGCTGCTGGTGCTGGCCTCGGTGCTGCTGTCCGAGCTGACCAAGGCCTGGCTGCTGTACCTGGGCCTGGTGTTCCTGCTGATGGTGATGTATGCGCCCGGCGGCGTGGCCAGTCTCATCATGATGAATCTGCGGATTGCCAAGTTCGGCCATCTCAAGCGTCTGCTCATGCCTTATCTGGGTGTGCTGGTCTCGGCCTTGATCATGGTCACCGGTGCAGCGGCCTTGATCGAGATGATCTACCACATGCAGCTCAACGCAGCGCTGGGGCCGAATGTCCCGTTCATGGGCACGCAGCTCGATACCAGCGCCGCTGCCACCTGGACGGTGGCCATCGTGGTGTTTGTCGTGGGTCTGGGCCTGCTGGAGGTCTTCAGGCGCATGACTTACCGCCGCTGGGAGCGCATTCAGGAAGCGATCGAAGAATCCATCAAGAAAGGGGAGGCTTGAGCCATGAGCAGCAGTGCCCAACACATTTCGGCAGTGCAGCAGGCCCAGCCCTATGCACTGGAGCTGCGCGATCTGCGCAAGAACTTTGGCAAGACGGAAATCATTCGCGGTGCGCAACTGGCGGTGAATGCCGGTGAACGCATCGCCATCATCGGTCCCAACGGAGCCGGCAAGAGCACGCTGTTCAACCTGATCAGCGGGCGCTTTGAGCCCACCAGCGGCGAGGTGCTGCTGCACGGCCAGCGCATCGACGGCAAAAAACCGTTCGAGATCAACCGCATGGGGCTGTCGCGCAGCTTTCAGATCACCAACATCTTTCCCAAGCTCAGCGTGTTCGAGAATCTGCGCTGCAGCGTGCTCTGGAGCCTGGGCTACCGCTACAGCTGCTGGCGCTTTCTGTCCAGGCTGCATGATGCCAACGCGCGTGCCACGGAGCTGATGGAGATGATAGGCCTGCACCGCAAGCGCGACACGCTGGCCGTGAACCTGACCTACGCGGAGCAGCGGGCGCTGGAAATCGGCATCACCATCGGCGGCGGCGCCAGCGTGATCTTGCTGGACGAACCCACGGCCGGCATGAGCAATAGCGAAACCGCCCACTTCATCCAGCTCATCAAGAAAGTGACCGAAGGCAAGACCCTGCTGACGGTGGAGCACGACATGGGCGTGGTCTTCGGTCTGGCCGACAAGATTGCCGTGGTGGTCTATGGCGAAGTGATCGCCTTTGACACGCCGGAAGCCGTGCGCGCCAATGCGCGTGTGCAGGAAGCCTATCTGGGCTCATCGGTGGCAGATCAGCAAGCAGGAGCGCATTAGATGAAGCACCTCCTGAGGCGCTGTGCGCCTTCCCCCTCTCTGACGCTGAGCGCAGGAGGGGGACGATACCTTCATCTGGGCGGCCCCGCCGCGAGGCGGCTCTTGCTCGGTGTCTCTCGCTTGAGCCATGCCAGTTTGAGTGGCAGCCTTCCTTTTGAAATCTGAGAGGACATCAGATGTTGAAAATCAGTAATTTGCACGCGTATTACGGCAAAAGCCATGTGCTGCACGGAGTGGACTTCGAGGTGCAGCCGGGCGAAATCGTGGCCTTGTTGGGGCGCAACGGCTCGGGCCGCTCGACCACGGCCAAGGCCATCATGGGTCTGGTGCACTGGGAGGGCTCGCTGGACTGGAAAGGCCAGAGCCTGACCGGCAAGAAAGCCTATGAGGTCGCTCATCTGGGCGTGGGCTATGTGCCGGAAAGCAGGGATGTGTTTCCCAATCTCACCGTGCACCAGAACTTGATGCTGGGGCAAAAAGGCAAGGGTCGCCAGAGTCGCTGGGGTTTTGACGATATGTATGCCATGTTCCCGCGCCTCAAGGAGCGTCAGCATACCGAGGCTGGCGTGATGTCCGGCGGCGAGCAGCAGATGCTCACGCTGTGCCGCACTCTGATGGGCGATCCGGACCTGATCATCATCGATGAGCCTACCGAGGGGCTGGCACCCAAGATCGTGGAGCTGGTGGGCGAATACCTTCAGAAGATCAAGGAGCGCGGCGTGTCCGTGCTGCTGATTGAGCAAAAGCTCACCATCGCCATGAGCATCTCCGACCGGGCTCTGGTCATGGGCCATGGCCACATCGTGTTCGACGGAACTCCCGACAGCCTGCGTGCCGACCAGAAGGTGCGCAAGGAGTGGCTGGAGGTTTAGGAAAAAGGCACACCGCTGCTCAGCGGTGCCGCTGCGCCCTCTCTTGCTTTGCGGGAGAGGGCGCAGTCATTGCTGAGGGGCGGCCCTGGTATTTCTGGTTGGGTGTGCGTCAGTCTTTGAGTCCAAGGGGATGTCTCTGCCGGGACAAACATCAGTTGCGCATTGCAGCAAAACTTGGAAAATAAAAAATGCACGATCGTTCTTTTCTATCGCATAGGGGACAACAGCATGACTGCTGAATACAAAGTGGACGGTGCCATTGCCGTCATTACCTTGAACAATCCGCCGGTCAACGGCCTGGGCCTGTCGACACGCCGCGCCATTGTGGCTGGGCTCAACCAGGCCAATGCCGACGCTGCCGTCAAAGCCATCGTCATCACGGGAGCGGGTAAGGCCTTCTCCGGCGGCGCAGACATCACGGAGTTCGGCAAGGAAGACGCTTTGCGCGAGCCGCACCTGATTTCCGTTCTGCAGCAGTTCGATCTGTCCAGCAAGCCTACGGTGGCTGCGATTCACAGCGTGTGCATGGGCGGCGGCCTGGAGCTGGCGCTGGCCTGCAACTACCGCATTGCGGCCGCAGGTACGGCAGTGGCACTGCCCGAAGTCAAGCTGGGCCTGCTGCCCGGCGCCGGCGGTACCCAGCGCCTGCCACGGGCACTGGGGGTGGAAACGGCGCTGAACATGATCGTCAGCGGCGAAGCCGTCAAGAGTGAGATGCTGGCCAGCATCCCCGGCCAGAAGCTGTTCAACAAGATGGCATCCTCGCCCGAAGCCCTGCTGGCCGAAGCCAAGGGTCTGGCGCTGGAAATGGCCGATGTGCGCCCCCTGCCGCGCGTGCGCGATCTGCCTTGCAAGCACCTCCAGGGCGAGGCTTACTTCGAGTTTGCCGCCACCATGGTGCAAGGTATGTCCAAGAACTTCCCGGCACCGGCGCGCTGCGTGGAAGCCGTGAAGTACGCCACCACCAAGAAGTTCGATGACGGCATGGCGCTGGAGCGCGAAGCCTTTATGCAGCTGATGCTGACGCCCGAGTCCCGCTCGCTGCGCCATCTGTTCCTGGCCGAGCGCGCCGCCTCAAAAATAGCCGATGTACCTGCCGATACGCCGGTGCGCGATATCCGCACTGTGGGCGTGATCGGTGCCGGCACCATGGGCGGCGGCATTGCCATGAACTTCCTGAACGCCGGCCTGCCCGTCACCATGCTGGAGACCAAGCAGGAAGCGCTGGATCGCGGCGTGGCCACGATTCGCAAGAACTACGAGGCCCAGGTCAAGAAGGGCAAGCTCAAGCAGGAAAAATACGAGGAGCGCATGGCGCTCTTGAGCACCACGCTGGACTACGCAGGCCTCAAGGATGCAGACCTCATCATCGAGGCGGTGTTCGAGGAAATTGGCGTCAAGCAGCAGGTGTTCAAACAGCTCGATGAAGTGGCCAAGGCCGGCGCCATTCTGGCTTCCAACACTTCCACACTGGACGTGGACAAGATTGCCTCCTTCACCAAGCGCCCACAGGACGTGGTGGGCATGCACTTCTTCAGCCCTGCCAATGTGATGAAGCTGCTGGAGGTGGTGCGCGGCAAGGCCACGGCCAAGGATGTGCTGGCCACGGTGATGAAGCTGGCTAAGAAGATCAAGAAGACGGCCGTGGTGTCCGGCGTCTGCGATGGTTTTATCGGCAACCGCATGATCGAGCAGTATTCGCGCCAGGCCGGCTTTTTGCTGGACGAAGGTGCCACGCCCCAGCAGGTAGACAAGGCCGTCGAGAAGTTCGGCTTTGCCATGGGGCCCTTCCGCATGGGCGATCTGGCCGGTAACGATATCGGCTGGGCCATTCGCAAGCGCCGCTATGTCGAGCAGCCCGACATGAAGTACAGCGCCAGCGCAGACCGATTGTGCGAGCTGGGTCGCTTCGGCCAGAAGACGGGTGCCGGCTGGTATGACTATGTGCCCGGCAAGCGCGACGCGATTCCTTCGGATGTCGTGGCCAAGATGATCGAGGAGCATCGCAAGAGCCTGGGTATCACGCCGCGCAAGATCTCCGATGAGGAAATCGTGCAGCGCCTGGTGTTCGCCCTGGTCAATGAAGGCGCGCACATCCTGGAAGACGGCATTGCGGGCAAGTCCGGCGATATCGACATGGTGTATTTGACCGGTTATGGCTTTCCGCTGTGGCGCGGCGGCCCCATGCACTACGCCGGTGAAGTCGGCCTGTTCAACGTGGTGCAGGCCATGGGCCGCTTTGCCCAGAACCCCAACGATGACGCCAAGTTCTGGCAACCCGCGCCGCTGCTGGCCAAGCTGGCGGCCGAAGGCAAGCAGTTCAGCTGAATTCAAGCGAGGCCGGGCCGCAATCTCCATGAACCGCCCCGGCTTGTGCCATACCAAGAACACAAGGACAGACCATGACATCCGCAGTGATTGTTTCTACCGCGCGCACTCCGCTGACCAAGAGCTGGAAGGGCGCATTCAATATGACTTACGGCCCTACCATGGGGGCGCATGCCGTCAAGAGCGCCGTGGAGCGCGCCGGCATTGATGGCGCAGACGTTGAAGACGTGATCATGGGCATGTCGCTGCCCGAAGGCACGACCGGCGGCAATGTGGCGCGTCTGATCGCTGTGCGCGCCGGCCTGCCTGTGACCACCTCGGGTCTGACCATCAACCGTTTCTGCTCCTCGGGTCTGCAGGCGATTGCGCTGGCCGCCCAGCGCATCATCGCCGGCGAAAACGATGTGCTGGTGGCCGGCGGTCTGGAGAGCATCTCCTGCGTGCAGCCGCATCTGAATCCGCACATGGCTTTCGATCCCGAGCTGACGGCCATGAAGCCCGAGGTGTACTGGAGCATGCTGCAGACGGCCGAACAGGTGGCCAAGCGCTACAACATCAGCCGCGATGCCCAGGACGAATACGGCGCTTCCAGTCAACAAAAGGCGGCGGCCGCCCAGGCTGCCGGTCTGTTCGATGCCGAAATCGCGCCCATGAAGACGGTGATGGGCGTGGCCGACAAGGTGCGCGGCCTGATCACCAAGGAAGTGCTGGCCAGCAAGGATGAAGGCATTCGCGAAGGCACGACCAAGGACGGCATCAGCGGCCTGCGCAGCGCGCTGCCCGGCGGCGTGATCACCGCAGGCAATGCCAGCCAGTTCTCCGACGGCGCCGGTGCTTGCACCGTGGTCAGCGAAGACTATGCGTCACGCAAAGGCCTCCAGCCCCTGGGGCGCTTCCTGGGCTTTGCCGTGGCCGGTTGCGAGCCCGATGAAATGGGCATTGGCCCGATTTATGCCATTCCCAAGGTGCTCAAGAAGCTGGGCCTGAAGATGGATGACATCGACCTCTGGGAGCTCAACGAAGCCTTTGCCGTGCAGGTCATCTACTGCCGCGACTATCTGGGCATTCCGGCCGATCGCCTCAATGTCAATGGCGGCGCCATCGCCCTGGGTCACCCCTATGGTGTCTCGGGCCAGCGCCTGACCGGTCATGCGCTGATCGAAGGCAAGCGCCGCGGTGCCAAGCGCGTCTGCGTGACCATGTGCATAGGCGGGGGCATGGGCGCGGCAGGCATCTTCGAAGTTCTGTAAGCGCCTGGATGTGAAAGCCGCAGTCCGGTCCGGATTGCGGCTTTTTATTTGAATGATTTACATTGTTTTGATAGCTGAATGCGCAATACCCATAAGCGCTAGAGCCGGTTTTTACTGAATCTGAGTAGATTTGACTAGAGGTTTGATATGCGTCTGCGTTCCACCATCGACTTTTTGCTCTATGACTGGCTCAAGACCGAAGAGCTCAATAGCCGTCCGCGTTTTGCCGATCATTCGCGCCAGACCTTTGATGCGGTGATGGACATCTGCGAGCGCATTGCCCGCGAGAAGTACGCGCCTTTCAACCGTACGGTTGACACGCAGGAGCCGCAGTTCGACGGCGAAAAAGTCATTCTCCCCGAATGCACTTATGAGGCACGCAAGGCCTTTGCCGAATCGGGCATGCTCAGCGCCGCGCAAGACTACGAGATAGGCGGCATGCAGCTGCCTTATACGGTGGAGGCGGCGGCCAACTGTTTTTTTGCGGCGGCGTCGATCAGCATAGGCTCCAATATGCTGACCAGCGGCAACGCGAATGCCATCCTGGTGCACGGCACCGAGATGCAAAAACAGGTGTTTGCCGCCAATGAATTCAACGGCCGCTGGGCCGGCACCATGTGCCTGTCCGAACCGCAGGCCGGCTCCTCGCTCTCCGACATCACCACCCGTGCCGAAGCCGATGGCCAAGGCTTCGAGGACGATCCTCTGGGGCCGCGCTATCGACTCAAGGGCAACAAGATGTGGATCAGCTCGGGCGACCATGAGCTGACCGAGAACATCGTGCATCTGGTGCTGGCCAAGATTCCCGGTGCGGACGGCAAGTTCATCCCCGGAGTCAAAGGCATCTCGCTGTTCATCGTGCCCAAGAAGCTGGTGGACACCGAAGGCAGGTTGACGGGTGAGCGCAACGATGTGGCGCTGGCTGGCCTCAATCACAAGCTGGGCTGGCGTGGCACGACCAATACGCTGCTCAATTTTGGCGAGGGCAAGTATCCGGTGCGCGGCGGCGCTGGCGCCCTTGGTTATCTGGTGGGAAAGCCCGGCGAAGGCCTCAAGTGCATGTTCCACATGATGAACGAGGCGCGTATATCCATTGGCATGGCGGCTTCCATGCTGGGCCTGGCCGGCTATTACGCCAGCCTGGAATATGCGCAGAATCGTCCCCAGGGCCGCCCCATAGGCGAAGGCGGCAAGGATGCGAGCAAGCCCCAGTCGCGCATCATCGAGCATGCCGATGTCAAGCGCATGTTGCTGGCGCAAAAAGCCTATGGCGAAGGGGCGCTGGCGCTGAACCTGTATTGCGCGCGCCTAGTGGACGAGCAGTACACGGGCTCGCCCGAAGCGGCCGGCCAGGCCAAGCTGCTGCTGGAAGTGCTGACGCCGGTGGCCAAGAGCTGGCCCAGCGAGTTCTGTCTGGAGGCCAATTCCCTGGCGATCCAGATTCACGGCGGCTATGGCTATACGCGCGATTTTGCGGTGGAGCAGTACTGGCGCGACAACCGCCTGAACATGATTCACGAGGGCACGCATGGCATTCAGGCCATGGACTTGCTGGGGCGCAAGGTGGTCATGGATGGAGGCAAGGGCCTGCAGCTGCTGGCCGGCCGCATCAATGCCTCCATTGAGCGGGCCATGGGCCGGGCTCAGCTCTCGGCCTATGCCAATCATCTGGCCAAGGCGCTGGCGGAAGTGGGCGCGGCCACCAAATCGGCCTGGGCTACCGGCAACCCTCAGGAGGCGCTGGCCAATGCCGTGCCCTATATGCAGGCATTTGGCCATATGGTGCTGGCCTGGACCTGGCTGGATGTGGCCCTGGCCTTGCTGGACAAGGATGAGGAGCTGGCCATTGCCGCGCACAAAGGTGGTATTGCGGCCATGCGCTATTTCTTCCACTACGAGCTGCCCAAGATCGGCGGCTGGCTGCAGGTGGTCAAATCCAGAGACATGACCTGTGCCCAGATGCGGGAAGAGGAGTTCTAGGCCTTTATCGCTCTGCATCCCCAAGAAAAAGGCCCGCTGATGCGGGCCATTTTTTGGAGAGGCTGGGGGATCAGGGCTTGTCGCAGGAGTCGTTGAGACCGGCCATGCCGGCCAGTTTTTGCATGCTGCTGCGCTGGCTCAGGCAAGCCTGGTGCCTGGCTTCGCCGGCCTTGGTCTGGGCCAGCAGCAAGGCCTTGGCACGCTCGGCCTGCAACTGGGCAATGCGCTCGCGGATCTGCGGCATCAGCGCGGCGGCAGCCTTCTCGCCTTCGACGATGGCGTTGGCACGCTGGCCGAAGTCGGCCGCGCCGATATCGAGCACCTTGGGCCGAACGATGATGTCGGCCCGGGCCAGCTCGGCCTGGCCCAGCTTCTGGCCCATGATGGCAATCGACTGGTTGAGCGCGCTCAGCATGTTCTCGGGCGCCTTGCCGCGTGCCTTGTTGGAGATATCCACGGCAATCACGATATCGGCGCCCAGATTGCGCACCGCATCCACCGGCACGGGGCTGACGATGCCGCCGTCGACAAAGTGGTACTTGCCAATCGTCACGGGCTGGAACACGCCGGGAACGCTGCTGGAGGCGCGCACGGCCTGCCCGGTGTTGCCGCGTGCAAACACGGTGCGTTCGCCATCTTCCAGCCGGGTGGAGACGACGACAAAAGGCTTGGCCATTTGTTCCAGCGGCTTGCGGTTGACCTGCTCGTTGACATAGTCCTCGAGCTTCTGGCCCAGCACCAGACCGCCGGAAGACAGTTGCAGATCGCGAATCTTGGCCTCGTCCAGCGCCACGGCTTTCTCCTGCAGCTCAAAGGCATTCATGCCGCTGGCGTAAAGCGCGCCGACCACGCTGCCGGC
Organism: Comamonas aquatilis; assembly: GCF_965139575.1. Taxonomy (NCBI): domain Bacteria; kingdom Pseudomonadati; phylum Pseudomonadota; class Betaproteobacteria; order Burkholderiales; family Comamonadaceae; genus Comamonas; species Comamonas aquatilis. Next base: position 172,030 of record NZ_CBCSIW010000005.1, read on the forward strand.
GCTGGTGCCGGCCAGCACCGAAGGCGTCAGGCCGTTGGCTTCCAGCATCTTGATGACGCCGATATGGGCAAAGCCCTTGGCCGCACCGCCGCCCAGGGCCAGGCCGATCTTGATGGGCGGGGCGGAAACCGTGGTGGCCGTCGCTTCAGGCGCGGCTGCGGAAGGGCTGGGTGGATTGCTGCCGCAGGCCGCCAAGCCAAGCAGGCTCAAACACACCAGAGGGCGCAAAAAAACATTCAAGCGCATGCCAGGAAATCCTGCTGTCTATGGGGCGCAAAGTATAGCTGGCCGCTGTTTCTGCCCTGTGAGCATTGCTATTCACTTCTTTATTGATAGCTTTGAGCGTAGTTTGGGCAAGGGGTTCAGTGCAATTTCATTGAAACGATCAGCGACGGTATGTGCCATGTTTGACAGATTTGATGCACAATAGTTTGTATGCCAACTAAATCCGCAGGCAGAGCCGACGGCCAGCATGATCTCTCTCAGGTGCGCTCGCGTTTCGGCCGGCTGATCGGCTCGGTGTATCGCCAGTGGCGTCGGCAGGTGGATTTGAGTTTCAAGGATCAGGGGCTGACCGACGCGACCCGCATGCCCTTGGTGGTGCTGTATGCCAAGCAGGAGGCCATGCTGCAAAAAGAGCTGGCCAAGGCGCTGCATCTTGAGACTTCCTCGCTGGTGCGGGTGCTCGATCAGCTGCGCGCCATGCAGCTGGTGGACTGGGCCTGCGACCCGCAGGATCGGCGTACCAAGCGCATTGCGTTGACCGAGCAGGGCCGTGCGGCGGCAGCCAGCATCGTCGATAAAAGCCTGGAGATAGAGCACGAGATGCTGGCCGACCTCACGCCCGAGGAGCTGTCCGTGACCCGCGCCACGCTGGAAAAAATTGCCAAGCGCTTCGCCGCCATGAACGATTCCGAACCCGGCAGCACGCCCCGCTGAGCACCTCGATAAAACCCGACTTCATGCCAGAGACAAGCACATTGAGCAAGTCCAGCTTATGGACCATCCCGCCGGCCTGGTGGGTGGGCTTTGCACTGGTGGTCGGCGTGATGGGTGCGGCGCTGATCAGCCCGCTATATGCCTTATACCGGGAGGCTTGGCAGCTGCGGGCCAGTGATGTCTCGGCCATTTATGTGCTGTATATGACGGGCGGCCTGTGCAGCCTGCTGTTTCTGGGGCACTTATCCGATCGCGTGGGCTTCAAGCGCGTGCTGCTGGTGTTTTTGGCGCTGAGCTTGCTGGGCACGCTGGTGTCCATGCTGGCCTGGGACAAAAGCAGCCTGATTGTCGGGCGTTTCATGGTGGGTGTGTCCTCCAGCCTTATCACCATCAGCGGCACGCTGGGGCTTACCGCCTTGCTCAGCCGTGACGGGCTGTCCTCGCCGCAGCGCGTGGCCATGTTGGCCAGTTTTCTCAATGTGTTCGGTTTTGGCCTGGGGCCGCTGATTGGCGGGGTGCTGGGCCAGTGGAGCCCTCAGCCCTTGCTGACAGCCTATATTCCCACGCTGATTCTGGGCCTGGTGGGCATGGCGGCCATCTACAGGTTGGAGTTGCCCGGGCATGCGCACCGCGCCGCCCACGGTCAGGGTGTATTGCGCTGGCAGGACTGCATGCCGCGCCTGACCTGGCCGGCGCGTGCAGAGTCCGTCGCTTTCATGTTGACCTGCGGCTTTCCGTTTCTGGCCTTTGGCGTTTTCGGCTTGTATGCCTCCATGGCGCCGCTGTTCCTCAAGCAGATGGTGAGCTGGCACGGCCCGTTTGTCAGCGGCACGGCGATTGCCGTGATCTTGCTGGCCTCGGCGGCCATCCAGATGCTGGTGTCGCGCATGCGCGTGCACCGCTGTGGACGGCTGGGCATGCTGGCGCTGGTGGTCAGCAATGCCTTGCTGATCGCCAATCTGCATGCGTCCTCCACCCTGATTTTCGTGGCCGGCGTGGCCTTGACGGCCATAGGTCATGGCATGTCCATGCTGGCGGGCATGTCCATGGTCAGCCGCATCGCCGGGCCGGACAACCGCGCAGGCCTTTTGTCCACCTATCAGCTGATTGGATTGATAGGTTCGATGCTGCCCATGATGGCCGTGGGCTGGATTGCCGATCATTGGGGCATCGACTGGGCGGTGACCCTGTTTGCCCTGATGGTCATGGTGTTGGGAACGGTGCTGGGATGGGCGTTTGCGCGGCATCCGCGCATGCGGGCCATGGCACAGGAGTAAGTGATGAATGAGGATGGAAAAGACAGGGCCGCACGCTCTTCGTTGGAAGCGCTGCCGCAGTCTGTAGTCGGCGCGGCCCCGTTTGCAGACCGGGTGCGCGCGCCCTTGTGGCTGCTGGTGCTGGTGACCCTGAGTGGCACCATGGCCATGCATATTTTCGTGCCGGCCTTGCCGGTGGCTGGTTCCGCCCTGCATGCCTCGCCCGCCAGCATGCAGCAGACCATCACGCTGTATGTGGTGGGTCTGGCGGTGGGCCAGCTGATCTACGGCCCGATTTCGGATGCCTGGGGGCGCCGACCTGCCTTGCTGATGGGGTTGGGCCTGTATCTGGGTGCCGGTTTGCTGGCCTTGTTCGCTCCCAGCCTTGAGTGGCTGCTGGCTGCGCGCCTGTTGCAGGCCCTGGGTGGTGCGGCCGGCATCACGCTGGGGCGGGCGATTGTGCGCGATACTTCCACGCCGGCCCGCATGACCAAGGATCTGGCCTTGCTCAATCTGCTGACCCTGGTGGGGCCGGGCTTGTCGCCCATCATCGGCTCCTATCTGGCAGAGCATTTTGGCTGGCGCGCCATCTATGTGTTTCTGGTCTGCATGGGCTGCGCCATGGTGATCTGCAGCTACAAGCTGCTGCCCGAGACCAGCAAACAGCGCAGCCCGCTGGCGGTCGCCGGTATCGCCAGTGATTACCGCCGCCTGCTGGGCAATCCCGTTTTTGTCGGCTTCATGCTGGGCGGCTCCTGCTCGACCACGGCGCTCTACCCTTATCTGGCCACCGTGCCCTATATCGTGCATGAGCAACTGGGCTACCCCATCAGCCAGGTGGGCTGGTTTGCTGCGGTGACGATTGTGGGGGCCAGCGTGGGAACCCTGATCACGCGGCGGCTGACCGGCAGCGTCAAACCCGAGATTTTTCTGTATGCGGGTGCTGCCCTGAGCTGCTCCATGGCCGTGCTGTTGCTGCTGGTCTATCAATGGGGCGCGCTCAACGCCACGGCTTTGGTGCTCATCAGCTTCACCATGACCATGGGGGCCGGGCTGGCCAGCCCGGCGGCCCTGTCGCGCTCGCTGAGCTCGGCGCCGGGGCTGGTGGGCTCGGCCGCCGGCTTTTATGGCTTTGGCCAGATGGCCATGGGCGCCATAGGCACCAAGCTGGTGGGCTATGGGGACGATCCCACGGTGGCCTGCGCCGTAACCCAGATCGCCATCACGGCGCTGGCGCTGGCGAGCTACCGTTTTGCCCAGCGGCGCTCTCCAGTCTGATGCCCGCTCAGCGCAGTGCCCGGCGCAGCCAGGCACTGCTCCAGTCCACGGCCATGCTGAGTGCCAGCATGGCAATGATGACGGTGCTGGCCTGGGCATAGTGAAACAGCGACAGCTCAAAGTACAGCAGCTGGCCCAGTCCACCGGCCCCCACAAAGCCCAGAATGGCGGCCATGCGGATGTTCATCTCCCAGCGATACAGCGTATAGGCCAGCAGTTGCGGCGCAGCCCCGGGAAAAGTGCCGTAGCAAAACGCCAGCAAGCGGTTGCTGCCAGCCAGTTGTAGCGCGCGGGCCGGGGCGGCGGGCGTGTTCTGCAAGGCCTCGGCATACAGCCGCCCCAGCACGCCCGAGGTATGCAAAGCCAGGGCCAGGGCCCCGGCAAACGGCCCCAGACCCACGGCCAGCGCCGTGATAGTGGCCCAGACCAGCTCGGGCACGGAGCACAGCACATTGAGCACCAGATTCCATGGCGCCCGCCAGCGCGGCAAGGCCAGCAGCAGGCCGGCCATGGCCGCCAGCAAGGTGCCGACGATGGAAATGGCCAGCGTCTCCCAAACGCCTTGCAGCACCTTGAGCAGCCAGGGCTGGCTCAGATCCGGCGGGAAAAAGCCCTGCACGAACTCGCCCATGCTGCTAGCCGCTTCCTGGGTGAACAGGGCCGGTAAATCCATGTCCAGCAGGCGCAGACTGCCCCACAGTCCTGCGATAGCTGCTATCAAAAATAGTGTGCTGCGCCAGCCAAAAGGCAGGGCGTGCGCGGCGGGCACCGCATCGAGTGCGCTGCGCAGCCAGGTCGAGAGCAGATCGGCGGCCGCTACCAGCAGCATGAAGGCCAGCAGAATGCTGGCGGCTTCGCCGCCGTTGAGCATCTTCATGGCCTGATCCATGAGCTGGCCCAGACCGCCGGCGCCGACAAAACCCATGACCACCGAAGCGCGGATGGCGCATTCCCAGCGGTAGACGGTGTAGGAGGTCAGTTCCTTGGCTGCCTGCGGCAGCAGCCCGTAGAGCAGGGCCTGCAGGCGGCCCGCGCCGCTGGCGCGCAAGGCCTTGGCGGGGGTGGGGTCGGTGGATTCCAGAATTTCGGCATAGACTTTTGCCAGCATGCCGCCATAGGTCAGGCCCAGGGCCAGCACGCCGGCGGCAGGGCCCAGGCCGAAGACACGCACGAATACCAGTGCCCAGACCAGCTCGGGAATGCCGCGCAAGATGGTGAGCACGCCACGTGCCACCGGGTTGAGGGTGACCCGTTCGCGTGCCGCACCGCTAGCCAGATAGGCCATGGGCACGGCAATCACCAAGGCCAGCGCCATGCCGGCCGTGGCAATGGCCAGGGTCTCCAGCGTTGCCAGGCCTAGATAAGCCAGGAACTCGGCACCGGTTTCCGGCGGCAGAAAGCTGGCCAGAAAGTTGCCTATCACCTTGAGGTTGTTGGCGTCGAAAAATGGCTGCAGCGAAAAACCCGAGGTCTGCAGCATGGGCCACAGCAAGACCAAGGCCAGCACCAGCCAGGTCAGCCGTGCGCGTGCGGCGGGGTCCCGCTTCGCGAATCGGGCGCTTGAACCCGACACTGTGTTTACCGGCATATCATCGCCGAGGCAGCAGAGTCCGCCAGGGCTTGAGCGGCTGCCGGGATGGCTGCATGGGCCGCGCCGCCTGTGCTGTTGTGCATGGTGGGCAGAGGCTGGGTCTGGCCGTCAGCCGTGGCATACAGCGCTTGCAGCTGTGCCTGCGTCACCTGGGCTGCAGGCAGGTCGAAGGCAATGCGGCCGTCGCGTATGCCGACAATGCGCTCAAAGCAGCTCAGCGCCAGATCCACGGCATGCAGACTGGCCACCAGCGTGGCCTGGCGTGCAGCGGCTTCCTGCACCAGCAATTGCACGATAGCCAGAGACAGGGCCGGGTCAAGTGCGGACACCGGCTCGTCGGCCAGGATCAGGCCGGGTTGTTGGTAGAGCACGCGGGCAATGCCCACACGCTGCAGCTGCCCGCCCGAGAGCTGATCGCAGCGGGCAAACAATTTGTCTTCCAACTGCAAGCGGGCCAGGGCCTCGCGCGCGCCGGGAATGTCTTGCGGATAGGCCAGCGAGGCCAGGGCTTTCCACAGCGGCCACTGGCCCAGCTTGCCCGCCAGCACGGCGGTGACCACGCGCTGGCGCAATGGTATGGGCGCAGCCTGGTGCACCGTGCCAATGCGGCTGCGCAGAGCTTTGAGCTGCGCTGCCGAAGTGTGGGCGGATACGGTTTGCTGCAGCACCGTCATGCGGCCGGCCGTGGGCAGGTAGCTGCTGCCTAGGGTGTTGAGCAGCGAGGTCTTGCCTGCGCCCGAAGGGCCGATCAACGCCATGTTTTCGCCTTGCGCGGCAGACAGGGAGATGCCCGAGAGGGCCACAAAGCCGTTGGCGTGGGTCAGACCTGCGTCCTCAAGAAGAAAGCTCATGAGACGGTTCTTTGAAAAAGATAGCGGCTGGCGCATATCAGGTAAGCGCTAGCGGGCTAAAAGGCATGAAGATGCCTTGTGAGAGAAATTAGAGCCGCATCACGGCATCGCGCGCCGTGATGCTCTGGAGTGCTTACTTCAGCAAGCCGGCCGACTTGGCCGCCGCTTCGATGCCCACATAGTTCTCGGGCTTGGTGGCGATGAACTTGCTGGCGCGTTGCAAGTCCATGATGGCCTTGTGTTCGGGCTTGGCTGGGTCCAGCGCCAGGAAGGCGTCGGTCAGCTTCTTGATGATGGCCGGGTCCAGATCGCCGCGCACCGTCCAGTTGTAGTCAAAGTAGGTAGGGGTGGTGGCGAACACGCGCACCTTGGAGGTGTCAACCTTCTTGGATTCCACCAGCTTGTCCCACACCGAGGTGTTGAGCACGCCGGCATCGGCCTTGCCGGCTGCCACAAAGGCCACGGTGGCGTCATGCGCGCCCGAGTAAGCCACGGTCTTGAAGTCTTTTTCGGGGTTCAGGCTGGCTTGCTGCAGGAAAAAGCGCGGCATCAGGCTGCCCGAGGTGGACGAGGGTGCGCCAAAGGCAAAAGTCTTGCCCTTGAGGTCGGCCAGGGTCTTGATGTTGGGATCGGCCGTTACGAACTTGCTGGTGAAAACCGCATCTTCGGCGCGCTGCACGATAGGGATGGCCGTGCCGTTGGTGCGGATCTTGGCTTGCACAAAGGTAAAGCCGCCCAGCCAGGCCATATCCAGCTTCTTGGTGGCCAGCGACTCGACCACGGCGGCGTAGTCGGAGACGGGGGTGAACACCACTTTCATGCCGGTGGCTTGCGACAGGTACTCGCCCAGAGGCTTGAACTTGCGCTGCAGCTCGGTGGGCGCTTCGTCGGGGATGGCCGATACGCGCAACACGGCCGGGGTATCGGCATGGGCGCTGATGGTCACCAGAGAAGATGCGGCAAAGGCTGCAACAGCCAGACCGCGCAGCGCCGTGCGGCGAGCGGCCATGCGGCAAGCGAAAGTGTGCTTCATTAAGTGCTCCGTTCAAAAAGCCACCGCCGTCCGGATACACGGCGGTTTAACAGGTCGCAAGCGGGTGGCTTGCGGCGAATGAGAACCCATAGGCGGTACACCGACCGCTGGCGGCGATTGTTACGTATTTGCGAAGACCCCGACCCGAGGCTCGGTTACAGCCGGCCGAAAAGAAGCCCCGTAGCAACGGGGCGTAATGACGAGCTGCCTGGGGTGCGTCAGTACTGCAGGTCGAGCTGATAGATGGCCGTGGTGCCGCTGACCTCGTTGCCCACCATCAGCAAAGGCTTGCCATTGGGTGATTTGGCGGCGGCTATGAAGTGCAGACCTTCGGGACCTAGGTCGCCCAGAGCCTCCAGCGCTGCACCGCTGGGCGCGGTCTTGCTGTCAAAGCTGGTCGCCCAGTTCTCGCGGGTGTTCAGATAGTCGATCTGCTTGGGGGCCTTGGGGTTGGTGATGTCAAACACCAGAATGCCGCCCATGCGCTCCAGGCCCACGAACACAAAGGTTTTGTCACCGATGCTGCCCACGGTCAGGCCTTCGGGTTCGGGGCCTTTGGCGCTGCTGCGAGCGTCCAGTTGGGCGGTTGCATCATGGCCGGTGTTGAAGTAGGTCGCACAGGCAATATCGCGCTTGGCACCCAGCTTGCACTCGGGGCTGGCGATGAATTTTTCAATCGCCGCGCCAGAGTCCCAGACCTGTTTGCCCTTGGCATCCCAGATGGAAATGGAGCGTCCGCCATAGGCGTAAAGCTTGTCGTAGGTCAGATAGCCCTTACCGTCCTTGACAGGGCTGCCGTCGGGGTTGGTCTGGTAGCCCATGGTCCAGCTGACCTTGAGGCGGCCGAGCTTGTCGTCATCGCGGCAGGTCTTGGGGTCGCCGCTGACGGCACCGCACCAGCTGAAGTTGGCGGCATTCAGATAGGCCCCATTGCCTAGTTGGGCCAGGTGGGCCGGCAGATCGTCGCCTGCCCGGCGCAAGAAGCCATCTTTGTGCACCAGATGCTTGATGCGCCACTCTTCCACAAAGCCCTTGGTCACATCGCCAGCGGTCTGAGGCGACTTGGTGCCAAAGTAGGCGGCATTTCCTTCGCCCCAGGCGCGCGCATCGCCTTCGTTGGCGGTGACCAGATAGGTATTGCCGTCAGCAGCCTTGTAGGCCGCAATCGAGTCCGGCTGGTACATGCCGTAGACATTGGGCGCAGCGCTGATGTTGATCACGGGGTTCTTGCCATCGCTGTCCGCAAAGTCCAGCTCGTTGCCCGTAGCGCCATGGTCCTTGTAGCCCAGCGCCACCACATCGGTGACGGTGGCGGTGGCAATGTCCACGATGGCCAGCGCATTGTTTTCCTGAAGCGTCACCCAGGCGGTCTTGCCGTCGGGGGCCACGGCAATGTATTCGGGCTCCAGGTCATTGGCCACATTGGCCGTGCCCTGGCCGTCGGCCGTGGGGCCGAAGATGCGCACGCCCTTGGCCAGCAGCGCGGCCTTCTGGCTGTTGAAAGCTTTGAAATCTGCCACGCGCGCCACAGGCTTGGCAGGCGTGTTCAGGTCAATCACGCTGATCGAGCCTTCGGGATCGATCTGGTAGTCGTCGCTGGGCTCGCCTTCATTGGCCACCAGCAGAGTCTTGCCATCGGGAGTGAAGGTCAGCATATCGGGCAGTGCGCCCACGCCTACCTCGGCGATCAGCGAGAGCGTGTCGGCACTGAACAGTGCCACCATGCCCTTGTCGGTCTTGTTCGCGGCCTGCACGGCGGCGGCTACCAGCCCGCCCTGGACGGCCACGCTGTTGATGGAGGCACCTGCGCCCAGCGAGAGCTTGGTGGCATCCAGGCTGGCCACTAGCCGCGGCGCGGCGGGGTTGCTCATGTCCAGCACATCGAGCGCACCCTTTTGGGCGTTGACGACAAAGCCGCGCTTGGTGGCGGGATCGAAGGCCGTAATCTCGGCCGCGCTTTGCAAAAAGATGCCGGACTGGTAGCTGCCAATTTTGACCAGCGACAGAGATAGCGGGGTCTTCTCTGGCTCGGGTGTTGGCTCTGGCGCAGGGACCACCGGGACTTCGGGCTCGGGTGCCGTCGCTTGGATGTCATCGCCACCGCAGGCCGTCAACGCGGCGGCGGCAATCACGGAGATCAGAAGGTGCTGGCTCAGGGCTTTTGCAGATGTCATTGGGGGTGTGGCAGGTGCATGAAAACCCGCATTTGTATCGACTCCATGTTTCAGTACCGTGAAACCAGCACCGTGTAGGGAAAAGGCCAGCGTGCGGTTCGCGCCACAGTGCGTGCATCGAGGCTTGGCAAATGCCGACAGAAGCCTCTACACTCGCCAGCCTTTACTCCACCTGCGTTACTCGCTCTCTTTTTCGAGGTGCACCATGTCCCGCCGCATTCGTTTCTGCTAAACGACGACGTCACACGCTGATTTCCCAGGCGTGTGCGCTGCGGTGCGCGTGGATTCCTTTTCTTCCCCCTGAGGCGCTTTGCGCCTTCCTCCACCCAGGAGGGCGACGTCGTCGCTGTGGGCGGCCCTTGCTTGGCGTTCTCTATCCGGGTTGCACCCGGATTCCAAGCGACTCCACTTCCTGAGGCTCTGACCCGCTCTTTGCCAGCCGCTCAGAGGCCATTGCTCTCGCCCCACCGCGGCGCTGCCGTTGTCGTTGCTTTGTCTGCCATGTCTTTCGCGCATGGCTTATTCCCTCTTTGGAAAGCACAACATGACTTCACAACATCTATTCAATCTGGACATTCTCAAATACCCGCGCACACCGCATCTGCGTGGTTCGCGCCTGCAAGTCGGTGACCAGGCCGATGCCGTGGCGTACGAGGCCTTGGCCGGTCGGCATATCGTGGTCGAGGAAAAGCTAGACGGCGCCAATGCCGCGCTGAGCTTCGGCGGCGATGGCAGCTTGCTGTTGCAGTCGCGTGGCCACTATCTGCAGGCCGATCAAATGGGCGGGCGCGAGCGCCAGTTCAATGCCTACAAACAGTGGGCCAGGGCGCACGAGGCCGCGCTGATGGCGCTGCTGGATGACCGCTATGTGATGTACGGCGAGTGGTTGCATGCCAAACATTCGCTGTACTACGACGCGTTGCCGCACTGGTTCTGCGAGTTCGATATCTGGGATCGTTCAACCGGGCAGTTTCTGGACACGTCACGCCGTCATGCGTTGCTGGTCGCTGTGCCCGTGGTCTCGGTGCCCGTGCTCTATAGCGGCATCGCTCCTAGGCGCGTGCAGGACTTGCTGGCGCTGCTGGCCCCATCGCTGGCACGCAGTCAAGGCTGGAAGGCAGTGTTCGAGGCGCAGCTGCAGCGCCAGCAGCTGGATTTGCCACTGGCCTGGCAGCAGACCGATGCCTCGGATCTGGCCGAAGGTCTGTACATCAAGGTCGAGGAAAACGGCCAGACGGTGGAGCGCTACAAGTTTGTGCGCGCGGACTTTGTGCAGGTGATTCTCGAATCTGGTTCACACCACAGCGAGCGGCCCATCGTCGCCAACGGTCTGCGCACCGGCGTCGATATTTTCGCCAATACGATTCAAAAAAGCTGGTAGAGCTTGTCTATAAAGCGCTAACAGCTATCAAAAAGATATCAAAACCATGGTCAATGAACTGTGGAAGGAGTTTTATATGTGGAGCTGGAAACAGATCGCGGACCTTGTGCCGCATTGCTTGCCGCATTCCGCTCATGCCGATGTGGACTGGGCAGCCTGTCTGCAGGCCTTCCCGCAACTGGAGCGGGCCAAGACCACGCCGCAAGACCCGGTCTTTCACGCCGAAGGCGATGTCTGGACGCACACGCAAATGGTGGTGGCTGAGCTGCTGGCTGACGCCGACTATGCCTTGCTCACCCATGAGGAACGCGAGACCGTTTTCCTGGCAGCGCTGCTGCACGATGTGGCCAAGTGCTCGACCACGCAGGTCAGTGAGGACGGCCGCATCTCGCAGCCCGGCCATTCGCGCCGAGGCGCGATGGATGCGCGACTCATGCTGTGGGAGGCCGGCGCGCCGGTTGCGCAGCGTGAGGCCATCTGTCGTCTGATTGCCGTGCACCAGGTGCCGTTTTTTGCGTTCGCTGACTCGCGCCGGGGTGTCTCGCCCGAGTTCATCGTTCGCGAGCTGTCTTGGCAGGTCGATCTGCAACTGTTGGTGCTGTTGGCGCGTGCCGATATACGCGGGCGCATCTGCCCGGATGTAGGCAATGTGCTGCTCAATATCGAGCTGTTCAGAGAGCTGGCGCTGGAGGAGGACTGCCTGCGCAAGCCGCGTGCGTTTGCGTCGGCAGAGACGGCGGTGCGCTATTTCCGTGGGGCCGAGTTGCATCCCGACTATGCGCTGCATGAGGAGCCTGGCTCGCGCGTCATCATCATGTGCGGCCTGCCTGCAGCGGGCAAGAACCGCTGGGTGGCCCAGCACCATGGGGCTTTGCCCGTGGTGTCGTTTGACGACGCGCGCACTGAGCTGGGTCTGCGCCATGGCGACAACGAGGGCGCAGCCGCCCACCGTGCCGTGGACAAGGCCAAAAGCCTGCTACGGGCCAAGGCAGCGTTTGTCTGGAACGCCACGCATCTGTCCAAACAGATGCGCGGCAAGTCGCTGGACCTGTGCCTGGCCTATGGCGCGCAGGTGGAGTTGGTGCATGTGGAAGCCGCCAAAGCCACCTTGCTGGCCCGCAACAGCCAGCGCAACACCAGCTTGAGCAACGCCGCCTTGCTGGGCATGTTGTACAAATGGGAGGTGCCGCTGCCCACCGAGGCGCATGGCCTGCAATTGCTGGTCAATGAATGATGGACAGCTGACCGAAAACCGAAAGGGCCTGGATATTTCCAGGCCCTTTTTTTGCGAATGCTGGCGGCCGTCAGGGTTGGCGCATCTCCCGCGCATAGTGTTTCGGGTTGAACTGCGCGACCATCAGGCACACCAGTGCGGCCACGCCAGCCTGGTAAAGCCATCCCACCGTCCAGCTGCCACTGAGCTGCTGCAACTGGGCCACGATCCAGGGCGCGAGAGCCGCCAGAATAAAGCCGCCGCCTTGCATCAGCGAATTGAGTGCGCCGGCCTGTGTGGGCGAGGGTAAGTGGTCTAGCGCTACCAGCATATAGAGCGAGAAGCAGCCGCCCAGACCGATGCCCAGAATCACGATGCTGAGCGTGGGAGCGGCCGTGGGCCACAGCGCCATCAGCGCAAAGCCGACCGCTTGCAGCAGCAAGGCCAGAATCAGCCAGAGGCGGCGATCCGCACTGCGTGCGGCCAGGGCGGGCATGGCCAGTGCCGATGCAGCCTGGGCGATAGAGAGGATGGCGACCAGCGAGCCGCTTTGTGTGGCCGTCCAGCCATGGGTTTGATAAAAGGGCGCCAGCCAGGCCACGGTGGAGGCATAGCCGCCATTCATCAGGCCGAAGCTCAGCACCAGCAGCCAGGTGCGGCGGCGGCGCATCAACCAGGCGGTGTCGCTGGAGGCCGGCGGGGTGTTTTTCGCCGAGGCTATGGTTGAGGGTATGGAGGAGGGCGTAGGCAGGCCGATGCGGCTCAGCGCATACCAGGCCAGCGGCAGGGCAATGGCCACGGGGACAGCCCACATGGCCAAAGAGGCTTGCCAGCTCAACCCCCATTGAATGGCCAGCGGCGAGAGCTGGGCGCCAAAGGCTCCGCCGCCCATCAGCGCTGCGGAGTACAGGCCCATCATGAATGGCACGTTGTGCGGCGACTGGCGCTTGATCAGGCCCGGCAAGATGCTTTGCACCAGGGCCACGCCTGCGCCGCACAGCCCGGCAGTCGCGATTAGCACCGCGCTGTTGGCTCCTGCAATGCGCAGTGCGCAGCCCAGAGCAACCAGAATCAGCGAACCGACGATGGCCTGGCGTGCGCCGAGGCGCTGCAGGGCCGAAGGCGCAAGCCAGCCGCCCAGCCCCATGAGCACCATGGGCAGCAGCGTGAGCCAGGAGAAAGCGCGCAAATCCATGCCCGTGGCGGCCTGTATGACCGGACCTAGTGGGCCTGGAGCCGAGAGAAACGGGCGCAAATTGATGGTGATGAGCACCACCACGGTCAGCCACAGCAGTGGCGAGACGCGTTGAGGATGTGAAGACGATGCGGTCATGAAAATTCTGGCCCAGGGCTGCGGTTTGGGTGATCACGGCTTGTGATCACGAGGCTGCACTTCAAGGGCTGGGTGGCTTGTTGTATTCGCTTGTATGCCGGGGGACTGCTTTGCACAGTACGACGCAGTGCGGTGCTTTGTTTGCCGCACCGCGTCGGTATTTTGGCCCGTCAGGGGGCTTCAGCTTTTTCAGGCGGCAGGCCAGGCGGCATCGCCGTACAGCTGTTCTGCGCGGATGCCGGTGTCGATGCGGGTGATGGGCAGCGGCGGAGGTGTCAGCGACAGGCGCAGCCGCTGGTACGTGCTTTCGCTGGACAGGCCGTAGGGCTCGGCATCCTGGCTGTCGAAGGCAAAGAAGACCTGCTGGGCGCCACCCATGACCAGGGCCGCCAGGCACATGGGGCAGGGGTGGCCGCTGGCGTAAATCGTCAAGCCGGCCAGGCTGGGGTTGGCGCGCTGGCGGGTGCCGGCGCGAATGGCTTCCATCTCGGCATGGGTGGAGGGATCGTGGCTGGCAATGATGTTGTTCACGCCGGTGGCAATCACTTCGCCATCCTGGGCCAGCACGGCCGCGAAAGGGCGACCGCCTTGCTGGCGGTTGGCATGGGCCAGATCCACGGCCTGGCGCATCAGTTGCAGGTGGGTGTTTGGGGATGGGGTCATAACTATGAAATCAATAGCTTTCAGCGCTTATATATAAAAGGCTGGCAGCCTAAAACAGCTGAATTTCGCGTGGTGAGTGCAAACTTTGCTCAGGGTACACCCATGTGACATAGCTTGTGCATGCGCAGGGCGCAAAGCTTATTTGCCCGCAGTGTTGTGTTGGCCAAGTGCCTGCAGCAAGGCGCAGCAGGCCAGTTCCACCTGCTGACGCGCGACGGGGCTGGCGGCCAGCATGCGGGCAAAGCCGTGAATCATGGCCGGCGCGCGCAGCAGGCGCAGGGGGGCACCGGCTGCAATGGCTTGCCGGGCAAAGGCCTCGGCTTCGTCACGCAGAATGTCGTGGCTGGCCGTCATCAACACCGTGGGCGGCAACTGGGCGATCTGGGCCGTGCAGAGGCTGGGCGTGCGCCACTGCGCAGCAGCGCCCTGAGGCTGGCCCAGGGCCTGCCAGTAGTAGCGCATGGCTTCGGGCGTGAGGCCAAAACCGCTGGCAAAGGCGCGCATGCTGGGCGTGTCCTGATCGGGCAGCAGCGGCGGGTAGAGCAGCAGCAGGCCGGCAATACGGGCTGTCGTTTCATCTTGCGCCGTGTCCTGCTCGGCCGCTTGCAGCTGGCGCACGGCTGCGGCCAGGGCCAGATGGGCGCCGGCGCTGTCGCCGCCCAGCAGTACCTGGCTTTGCACCAATGGCAACCGATTGGGCATGCGCTGCAGCCGGTGCAGCACGGCCATCACATCATCTAGCGCGGCGGGAAAAGGATTCTCCGGTGTGCGCCGGTAATGCACCGAGAGTACGCTGCAGCCGCTGAACTGTGCCAGGTGCTCGCACAAATCGTCATGGGTGTTGAGATCGCCCACCATCCAGCCGCCGCCATGCAGCCAGACCAGGGTCTTGTCGCCGGCCTGGCCCGGCTTGGCATAGCTGCGCACGCAGATTTCGCGCCCGCTGGCGGCCAGAAAATGATCCTGGCGGTCTATGCAGGGCAAGGGGCGGCGAATCTGACTGGCCTGCAGTTCGCTGAGCAGGCGTCGGCGCTGCACATAGCCCAGCTGCGGTGTGGCGGTTTCGGCGTCCAGGCGGGCAAAGCCTTGCAGGGCGCGGGCCAGGTCCGGGTCTATGCTGCTGTCTTCAAATTGCATATGGAATTATCAAAATCAATAGCTGAATGTGTATATCCAATATGGGTTTGGAGCTGGTTTGATATCAGCCAGCCTGATTCAGCAAGGGCTCGCGGTAGACCAGCACCTTGAGGCTGCGCTCCTCATCCACGTCGGCAAACTGGGGCGGGTTGGCGACACGCTCCACAAACTGCAGCGCGGGCGCGGATTCGGCCATTTGCGCTTTCAGAAAATCCGTGCCCAGCTCCGGCGCATTCAGGCACAACAGCGCATGGCCGCCGGGCAGCAGCAAGTCCGACAGGCGGCGCACCAGGCGCGCATAGTCCTTGGTGGCGACAAAGCTGCCCTTCTGGTAGCTGGGAGGATCGACCACGATCAGGTCATACGGCCCGCCGCGACCAATCTTGCCCCAGCTGCTGAAGATGTCGTGGGCCGCAAAGCTGGCCCCGGCTTTCACGCCGTTGAGCTGGTGGTTTTGCTGGCCCACGGTGAGCGCGCCCTTGCTCATGTCCATATTGAGCACCTGGCCCGCGCCCGCGCGCTTGGCCACCACCGAAAACGCGCAGGTATAGGCAAAGAGGTTGAGCACCCGCATGCGCTGGGGCTGAGGGTGGGCCTCCACCAGGCGGCGCACCCATTCGCGGCCGGCCGCCATGTCCAGAAACAGGCCGTGGTTTTGTCCGCGCGCAATATGCACCTGGTAGCGGGCGCCGTTTTCGGTCACCACATGCTGCTCGGGTATGGCGCCGGCCATGATGCGGGGCTCGACATTGGCGCCCACATTGCGGCTTTGAAACACCCAGTTCAGGCTTTCGCCGGCCGGTGCCACCTGCTGCCAGCGTGCCTCAAGGGCGGCGCCGATGGCAGCCAGTTGCGGCTCGTCCATGGGGGCAAAGCTGGTGAGCACGATGACGGGCGGGTAGGCATCGAGCGAGATCTGCTCGCAGCCCGGAAAACGTCCGCCCCGACCATGAAAGATGCGCGTGGCATCCGTGGGGTAGGGCATGGCGGCAATGGCGTCGAGCAGGGCTTGCATGGGCAAAGTGCCCGGGACATGCCGTCTAGCGTGACAGCACGCGGCACGACCCGGTAGAGAGTCAGAGGAAAGGGCGACAGTGTATGCAGTTCGCAAGGCCTGCGTGTGCTGCGGTGCGCTTTCCTGCTATCTGCAAGCCGGGTTCAGGCCCGGCGCACATCGAAAAAACAGCTTTCCGTGCCGCCTATTCCTTGCAAGGCGGCTTCGCCTGCGGCGCGGGCGGCTTTCATCCAGCGCTGAAACATCTGCTTGGCGTCTTCGGTGATTTCCTCGGGTGGCGTGTCCTCCAGCCCTTGCACCAGGCTGAGGGCTTCGGAGACCTGCTCTTCGCCGCCCAGTTGTTTGGCCAGCACGCGGGCGTAGCGGGCCTCGGCCTGAAGGCGCTTGTCTTCGGGCAGTTCGGGGTAGTCGCAGAGGGAAACGGTGAAAGTGGCTTCTTGCATGTCCGTAAGTTCACAGTGGTGACTGGGTAAATATACAGTAATAACCTGATTTTGTATCCAGTGGTTTGGAGAATTTTTGCTATGGCATATGCGGCTCTAAACTGCACCTCATGACTGATGCCCTCGCCCCCATGTCCCAGGCCCACGCCTTGTTTGCCACCCGCATCGGTGTCTGCGGCCTGGCCTGGAATCAAGCTGCCCTGGTGGCCGTGCAACTGCCCGAGCTGGAGCTGGCACAAACCCGCGAGCGCATGCTGCGCGGGCTGGAAAAGCGCCATGGCCAGCAACCCTCCCATGCGCATGCTGCTTACCCCATGGCCGCTGCTGTGGCTGAGCTACCCGGCTGGGTGTGCGAGGCGATTGGCGGCATGCAGCAATTGCTGGCCGGTGTCTTGCCCAGCGCTGACTGGGATGACTCAGTGCAGGCCGCGGCCCGATTGCAGGGCGTGATCGGCGATTTGCGCGCGATCTGGTTGAAGAGCCAGACACCGCACCAGACGCTGCCCGATCTGCGCAATCTGCCGCTGGACGAGTTTGGCGTTTCCGACTTTCACCGCCGTGTCTATGCTTTTACGCGTGCACTGGCGCCGGGTCAGACCTGCACCTATGGCGATGTGGCGCGTGCCCTGGGCGACATGGGCCTGGCGCGCGCCGTGGGTCAGGCGCTGGGGGCCAATCCGTTTGCGCCGGTCGTGCCCTGCCACCGCGTACTGGCTGCAGGGCGCCAGCCCGGAGGTTTTTCGGGCGGGCAGGGAGCCATCACCAAGCTGCGCATGTTGGAGCTGGAAGGCGGCGCCTGGGGCGGCACGCGTTCGCTGTTCGAGTAAGCGTCGGTTGCCGACACGCAGGTGACAAGCGGCGCTGCGCCGCACTTGCACAATGAATACAGCGATGAGGGGCAGTCAGCCTCTCGCCGACTGACTCTTCAAATTCATCACCAATCCAGGAGACATGCGGATGACACGCACGGTGCAGCAACTTTTTGACCTCTCGGGCAAGACCGCCCTGGTGACTGGCGGCTCGCGCGGCCTGGGCTTGCAGATGGCGCATGCGCTGGGCGAGGCCGGAGCCCGCGTGCTGCTGACTTCGCGCAAGGCCGCCGATCTGCAGGAGGCTGCAGCCGAACTCAAGGCTGCCGGTATCGAAGCGGACTGGATTGCGGCGGATTGTGCCGATGAAGCCGACATCGACCGACTGGCCAAGGAGGCGGTGCAGCGCCTGGGCCATGTGGACATTCTGATTAACAACGCCGGCGCCAGCTGGGGCGCACCCGCCGAAGACCATCCCACCGAAGCCTGGGACAAGGTGATGAACCTCAATGTGCGCGGCTACTTTTTGCTCAGCCAGCGCATTGCCCGTCTGTCCATGATCGAGCGCAAGGGCGGCCGCATCATCAATCTGGCCTCGATTGCCGGCCTCGGCGGCAACCCCACGGGTATGAAGACAGTGGCTTACAACACGTCCAAGGGCGCGGTGATCAATTTCACGCGGGCTCTTGCCGGTGAGTGGGGCGTGCACGGCATCACCGTCAACGCGATCTGCCCCGGGTTTTTCAAAACCAAGATGGCTGCCATCTTGATCGAGACGCTGGGCGAGGACGAAATGAAATCTCATGCGCCGCTGCGCCGTCTGGGTGACGACGAAGACCTGAAAGGCCTGACCCTGCTGTTCGCCAGCAATGCCGGCAAGCACATCACGGGGCAGTGGATGGCTGTCGATGGTGGCGTCAGCGCACTGGTGGGCGGCTGAAGCGGGGCGAAATAGCTCTACAGTCATAGGTTTCGCGGGCCAATGGCCCGCTTCCTAGTCCACAGAAAGATCCCTACCGTGTTGTCCTTTGGTCCCGAAATTCCCTTTGTGCATGAACTGGGCTTTGCTCTCCAGAAAATGGAGGGCGGCGAGTCGGAGCTGCACTACACGCCGCGACCCGAGCATCTGAATTCCTTTGGCGTCACGCATGGCGGTGCCTCCATGACGCTGCTGGATGTGACCATGGCCGTGGCGGCCCGCAGCGTGGATTTTCAGTCGGGTGTCGTCACCATCGAGATGAAGACCTCCTTCATGCAGGCCGCCAAAGGACCGCTGGTTGGCAAGGGCGCGCTGCTGCACCGCACGGGCACCATGGCGTTTACCGAAGGCCGCATCTACGACGCGGAAGGCCGTTTGTGCGCGCATGCCACGGGCACTTTCAAATACATGAAGCGCAAGCCCACGGACACAGCGCTGGCCACCGACTAGTTTTTTTAAACTAATTGATAGCTGCTTTCGCACAATACATATAGGTTTCAAGGCGATTTCTTTTTGAATATCCGTTTGGCTGTCCATACCCATCAGGAGACACATCATGACCGTGAACCAACAGATTCTTCTCGATAACCGCCCCACGGGAGAAGCCGTGGAGAGCAACTTCAAGCTGGTGCAGTCGCCGCTGCCCACGCTGGAAGATGGCCAGGTGCTGGTGCGCCACCATTTTCTGAGCCTGGACCCGTATATGCGCGGTCGCATGAATGAATCCAAGAGCTATGCGGTGCCCCAGCCCCTGGGCGAAGTCATGCTGGGCGGTACCGTGGGCGAGGTGGTGGAAAGCCGCCACCCCAAGTACCAGGCCGGTGACAAGGTGGTGGGCATGGGCGGCTGGCAGGAATATTCGGCGGTCGATGCCAATGTGCCCGGCGCGCTGCGCAAGGTCGATACCACCCATGTGCCGCTGTCGTATTACCTGGGCGCCGTGGGCATGCCCGGCGTGACGGCCTGGTATGGCCTGGTCAAGATCATCAACCCCAAGGCGGGCGAGACCGTGGTCATCAGCGCCGCGACCGGTGCGGTGGGCAGTGCCTTCGTGGCGCTGGCCAAGGCGCGTGGCTGCCGCGTGGTGGGCATTGCGGGCGGGCCGGAAAAATGCAGCTATGCGGTGAGCGAGCTGGGCTTTGATGCCTGCATTGACTACCGCGAGCACACCGACGTCAAGACCATGGCCAAGGCGCTCAAGGATGCCTGCCCTGATGGTATTGACGGCTATTTCGAGAACGTGGGCGGCTACATCTTTGATGCCGTGCTGCTGCGCACCAATGCGTTTGCCCGCATTGCCCTGTGCGGCATGATTGCCGGCTACGACGGTCAGCCGATGCCGCTGGCCAATCCGGCGCTGATTCTGGTCAACCGTTTGAAGCTGGAAGGTTTTATCGTCAGCGAGCACATGGAAGTCTGGGCCGATGCCCTGACCGAGCTGGGCACGCTGGTGGCCACCGGCAAGCTGCGCCCGCGCGAGTCCATCTCGCAAGGCATTGCTTCGGCGCCTGCGGCTTTCCTGGGCCTGCTCAAAGGCAAGAATTTCGGCAAGCAGTTGGTGAAACTGATTTAACCCCCTGAGGCACTGCGTGCCTTCCCCCTTTCTCTACGCGCTGCGCGCTAGGGAAGGGGGACGACAGCCTCGCTGCGGGGCGGCGCGGCCGGCATAGGCCCTTGCTTGCCGTCTCTTGGTTGTGCCGCGCCGGTTTCGGGCGAGGCGACGCATTTGAGCTGCGTCCAAATAAATACGGAGACAAGAATGATCACGAATTTCGCGGGAAAGACGGCGGTTCTGACGGGTGCGGGCTCGGGCTTTGGCCTGGAGTGCGCACGCATTGCCGCCCAGCGCGGCATGAACCTGGTGCTGGTGGATGTGCAGCAAGAGGCGCTGGACAAGGCCGAAGCCGAAATGAAGGCCGCCGGTGCCCAGGTGCTGGCCCGCAAGGTGGACGTGTCGGATGCCGCGCAGATGGAAGCGCTGGCGGCCGCGGTGAAGACCCGGTTTGGCGCGCCGCACTTTGTGTTCAACAACGCCGGCGTGGGTGCGGGCGGTCTGGTGTGGGAAAACACCGTGGCCGACTGGCAGTGGGTGCTGGGCGTCAACGTCTGGGGCGTGATTCATGGTGTGCGCCTGTTCACCCCCATGATGCTGGAGGCCGCCAAGGCCGACCCCAGCTTCGAGGGCCATATCGTCAACACCGCCAGCATGGCCGGTTTGCTGGCGCCGCCCAATATGGGCATTTACAACGTCAGCAAGCATGCAGTGGTGAGCCTGACCGAGACGCTGTACCAGGATCTGGCCCTGGTCAGCGATCAGGTCAGTGCCAGCCTGCTATGCCCGTTTTTTGTGGCCACGGGCATCAGCCACAGCGAACGCAACCGGCCTGCGGGCATGGCCGATCAGCCGCTGACGGCCAGCCAGAAGATTGGCCAGGCCATGACGGACAAGGCGGTCAGCTCCGGCAAGGTCACGGCGGCCGAGGTGGCGCAGAAAGTGTTTGATGCGGTTGCCAGCGGTCAGTTCTATATCTACAGCCACCCGCAAGCCCTGGGCTCGGTGCAGACACGGCTGGAAGATGTGGTGCAGGCGCGCAACCCCACCGACCCGTTTGCCCACAAACCCGAGCTGGGTGTGAGCCTGAAAGCGGCACTGCGCGCTGGTTGAGTAACTGGTGCCAGTGGTCAAGGCCTTGCTGTAGCGGCAAGGCCTTTTTTATTGCTGGAGTGGTTGGGCTGCTGTGGCCAGTTCCTCTGCCGTGGCCGGGCGCACCAGGCGCAGCAGCAAGGCATTGCCCTTGCCCATGTCGGGCACGGCTTGCAGGGTCTCGGTGTTCACCGCCCAGGCCTGCTGGGCCGACAGGCTGGAGAGACTTTCCGATCGATTGATCTGGCTGTAGTTGTACTGATTGAGGCGCTGGGTGTTGACGGCGGCTGTCGCCGTCCAGTGCCAGTCGCGCGGCGCATCGGGAAAGAGGGTGGGGTTCAGGCCTTGGGGCTGGCTGCTCCGGTCCAGCAATCGCTTGAACTCATTGACGCGCGGCAGCCGCCAACGCAGGCCCTCGGCCTGGCTGCGCTGTGCGGCGTGGGCCTGCGCCTGTTTGTAGGTGAACAGCCGGGCCGTGCCGCCGCAGCTCTTGCCATCCCAGACCATGCCCTCGGCGCAGCGCGGCCAGGCCAGACGGGCACGGGTATCAATCATCCAGGGACCTTGTGCCAGCTGCCCGTTCGCCAATGAAGGACCGACTGCCTGCTCTTTGGCTGGAGGTTGGGCCGACGTGCTGTTCTGGCTTGCCTGCGCCTGTACCAGACAGGGGGCCAGCGCCGCCGCGGCACAGCACAGCGTGGTGGTGAAGGGGAAACGAAAGCTGGGCAAGGGCAAGGCGTTCATCAGGGGTGGGGCGGATCAAGGTGAAGGGCAGAGCAAACCTAGACCAACGCAGGCTAAGCCAAACGCAGGCTAAGGCGCTGGCGCTTAGCAGCTCTGCCAGGGTATGTGAAATCAGTCGCTTTAAAAAGCATAGCTGTACACGCAGGTTGTGTAAAGGCTGGAGGGCTGTTTGATATCAAGCCAGCAGATAAATCCACTTCACATGACAATTGAGTATCTATGCAAGCTACTGTTTCCCTGCGCCTGGTTTTGATACTGGGCTTGTTATCGGCCATAGGCCCTTTCGCCATCGATATGTATTTGCCCGCGCTGCCGCAGATTGGCAGCCATCTGGGCGCGGACGTGGGTGCGGTGCAAGCCAGCCTCACGGCGTTTTTCCTGTCCATAGGCGTGGGGCAACTGCTCTACGGCCCGGTGTCGGACATGGTGGGCCGCAAGCCGCCGCTGTACTTCGGCCTGATCCTGTTTGCTGCGGCCAGTGTGGGCTGCGCTCTGGCCACCAATATCGAGACGTTGGTGGTGTTTCGCTTCATTCAAGGTCTGGGCGCAGCCGCCGGCATGGCTGTGCCGCGCGCTGTGGTGCGTGATCTGCATACCGGCCACGCGGCGGCGCGAATGATGTCGCTGCTGATGCTGGTGTTCAGCGTCTCGCCGATTCTGGCGCCGCTGGCAGGCAGTGCCGTGATTGGTCTGACCAGCTGGCGCGGCGTGTTCTGGGTGGTGGCCGTGGCCGCAGTCCTGGGGCTGGTTGCCACCTGGCGCGGCGTGCAGGAAACCCGCACGCCCGAGGCGCGGTTGGACAGCAGCTTGCGCGGTGCGCTGCAGGCCTATGGCGTGCTGCTGCGCGACTGGCATTACCTGGGTCTGGTCTTTATCGGCGGCAGCGCCATGGCGGGCTTTTTCGTCTATCTGGCCGGCTCGCCCTTTGTGCTGATCAACCACTACGGCCTGAGCTCCACGCAGTACAGCCTGGCGTTTGCGCTCAATGCCATTGCCTTTATCGGCTCGGCCCAGTTCACGGCCAGACTGGGCCAGCGCTTTGGGCTGGTGCCGGTGGTCAAGGCGGCGGCCACGGGCTCGGGCGTGGTCATGGTGTCCCTGCTCAGTTACTACCTGCTCGGTGGTGAGGAGCTGGCCGTGCTCATCGTGCTGTATTTCATTGCCAGTGCCTTGATGGGCCTGGTGATCCCCACCACATCGGTGCTGGCGCTGGAAGAGCACGGCGCGATTGCCGGCACGGCTTCGGCCCTGCTGGGTACTTTGCAAATGTTGTCGGGCGCGGCCGCCATGCAGATCGTGGGCCATTTCTCCAACGGCAAGCCCCTGCCCATGGTGGTGGGCATGGCTGCTGGCGCGCTGGTCGGCGTGGCCCTGACCTGGATCACCCTGGGCGGCGCCCGCGGCCACCGTGTGGCGGCAGCACAGGACGCCCAGCCGTGAGCGCAGTGCCGCAGCACGCTGCCATTGCAGATGGTCTGCCCGAAGGGCGGCGTGGCCTGGCCATGCTGGTCATCATCGTGGGGCTGGCGCTGTCGGTGCTGGACAGCAGCATCGTCAATCTGGCCCTGCCGGCGATTGCCCGCGAGTTGCAGGCCGGCTCGGCCCAGACTTTGTGGGTGGTCAGCGCCTACCAGCTGGCCAGTCTGGTGCTGCTGCTGCCGCTGGCGGCCCTGGGCGAACGCCTGGGCTACCGCCGCGTGTATCTGGTGGGAACAGCTGTTTTTGTAGCAGCTTCCGCAGCCGCCATGATGGCTGACTCGCTATCGAGCCTGATTGCTGCGCGTGTGCTGCAAGGCATGGGCGCGGCGGGGGTGATGAGCGTGAATGCCGCGCTGGTACGGCTGATCTACCCCAGCAACCGGCTGGGCCGGGGCATGGCCATCAACTCCTTGGTGGTGGCAACGGCTTCCATGGCCGGGCCTTCGGTGGCCGCGGCCATTTTGTCGGTGGCCCATTGGTCCTGGCTGTTTGCCATGAATGTGCCGCTGGGCATTGCCACCCTCTGGCTGGGCCGCCAGGCCTTGCCCATGAATCCGGTGGCCAGCAGCGCGAAGGAAAAGATCTCGCCGCTGGATGTGCTGCTCAATATTCTGATGTTCACGCTGCTGTTTCTGGGCGGCGAGCAGCTGGGCGCGCGCATTGGCGGACATGATGCGGCGGCTGGGCCGCCATGGCTGCCTTCGGGCTGGTGGTTGCTGGCGGCAGGCGTGCTGGTGGGCGCTGTCTATCTGCGCCGCCAGTGGTACAAGAGCGCGCCGCTGTTTCCCGTGGATTTGCTGCGCATACCGGTGTTTGCGCTGTCCATGTGTGGCTCGGTCAGCGCCTTCTGTGCGCAGATGCTCTCCTACCTGGCGCTGCCATTTCTGCTGCTGGATGCCAAAGGCCTTACGCCCATAGAAGCGGGCATGCTGATCACGGCCTGGCCGTTGGCCACCATGGCCACGGCTCCGGTGGCAGGCCGCCTGATAGGCAAGGTGTCCGACGGACTGCTGGGCGGTATTGGCATGAGCATGTTTGCCTGCGGCCTGTGGCTGCTGGCCGTGATGCCTGACGATGTGGCCCATTGGGACATGGTCTGGCGCATGGTGCTGGCGGGCAGCGGTTTTGCGCTCTACCAGTCGCCCAACAATCACACCATCGTCAGCTCGGCCCCGCTGGCCCGCAGCGGTGCCGCCGGCGGCATGCTCAGCTCGGCCCGTTTGACGGGGCAGACCCTGGGCGTTGTGGTGCTGGCCACCATCTTTACCTTCTCGGGCGGACATGGCGGTCATGCCGAGGCACTGGCCCTGGCGGTGGCCGGCGGCTTTGCGGCGCTGGCCGGTGTGTTCAGCATCTTGCGCGTGCGCCCAGCCGTGCCTAGTGCCTCTCATTGAGGCGGCTGAAGTGGACGATCTGGAGCAAGTACAAGGTGTGAATTGCCCTTAGTCCTTGTGAACCATGCGCAGCAAGCTATTGAATTGATAGTATTTCAGGACGGCTGGGGCGCAGCAAGCGCTCCAGCGCGCCAGGCGTGGCTCCACGGTCTGGCTTGAAACAGGCCGGCCAACGCAAAAAATGCAGCGCTCATGCTGCAGTTCGTGCGTTGGCTTGTTTCAGATGGACACATGTCGCTGGCATGATGGAGAGCTGGCCGTCATGCCGGCTTGGCCGACGGCAATGTCAGAAAAATTGCACTTTACAAATAAGAAATATTGGCAAAGCACAATGTGCAGGCCTCAGATTTCCACACTGTTTCACACTATGAAGTTCGCACTGCCCCCTTCGCTGCCCCCGCGCCAGACGGCCCATTTTTCTCATGCCGGCAGCGTTGGAGAGCAGTCACGTGCAGCACGCTGGAGCCTGACGCTGGGCTCCGTGCTGGTGGCCTGTGCACTGGCGGCCTGCTCCAAGCAGGATGCCGGCAAGACCGAGGCGCCCAAGTCCCTGCCCCAGGTCGGCGTGGTGACGCTGCAAAAGCAGAGCCAACAACTCGATGTCAGCCTGCCAGGGCGCACGCGCGCCTTTCTGACGGCCGAGGTACGACCCCAGGTCTCGGGCATTATTCAAAAGCGCCTGTTCACCGAAGGGGCGGCGGTCAAGCAGGGCCAGCAGCTCTATCAGATCGATGCTGCGTCGCTGCAGGCCTTGGAGAGCAGCGCCGCGGCCGCCGTGGCCAAGGCCGAAGCCAGCCAGCGCACTTTGGCGGCCACTGCGCGCCGCAATGCGGAGCTGGTGAAGATCGACGCCATCAGCAAGCAGGCCTATGACGAAAGCCAGGCGGCCGCCGTCCAGGCCCAATCCGATGTGGCCGTGGCCAAGGCCAATCTGGAGACGGCACGCATCAACCTCAAATACAGCCGCATCGAAGCGCCTATCGGCGGGCGCATTGCCCTTTCTGCCGTGACGCCTGGCGCGCTGGTGACGGCCAATCAGGCCACGGCGCTGACCACCATCGTGCAACTGGACCCCATGTATGTGGATTTCACCCAGTCCAGCACCGACATGCTGACCTTGAAGCGTGAGCTGGAGTCAGGTCGCTTTCAGAAGGTGGAGGGCGACAAGATTCCCGTGAGCATCCGTTTCGATGACGGTAGTGCCTACCCACACCAGGGCAAGCTGGCTTTTGCCGGTGTGATCGTCAACGACACCACGGGCACGCTGACACTGCGCGCCGTGGTGCCCAATCCCGACGGGCTGCTGATGCCCGGCATGTATGTGCAGGCCCTGCTGCCCACGGCGCTGGCGCCCGATGCTTTGATGGTGCCGCAGCAGTCCATCACACGTGATCTGACGGGACGCGCCAATGTGCTGGTGGTCAAGGCCGACGATGTGCTGGAAAAACGAGAGGTGGAACTGGATCGTGCCATGGGCGCCTCCTGGCTGTTGCAGTCGGGCCTTGCGGCCGGCGAGCGCGTGGTGGTCGATGGCTTTCAACGCGCCAAGCCCGGTGACAAGGTCAAGGCCGTGGAGGTCGATCTGAAAGCCCAGGCCGAACGCAAGAGCAAGCCCGGCCTGCCGCCGGTGCAAAGCGGTGCCGCCGCTTCGGCACCCGCAGCCACTGCTCCCGCCAAGTAAGCAGGGGCAGCACATATGGCTCAGTTCTTTATCAATCGGCCCATTTTTGCTTGGGTCATCGCCATCATCATCATGCTTGCCGGGGCTTTGTCGATCTCGACCTTGCCGCTGGAGCAGTATCCGGACATTGCCCCACCACGGGTGACGATTTCCTCGCAATACACGGGTGCATCGGCTGAGACCGTGGAAAACTCGGTCACGCAGATCATCGAGCAGCAAATCAAGGGCATAGACAACATGCTCTATATGAACTCGACCAGCGATGCCTCGGGTCGCTCGCGCACCACGCTCACTTTTGCCCCGGGCACCAATATCGACGTAGCCCAGGTACAGGTGCAAAACAAGCTGCAGTCGGCGTTGAACCGCCTGCCCGATGCCGTCAAAAGCCGCGGTGTGTTCGTGAATAAGGGCGGCCAGGATTTTCTGGTCACCTACAGCTTTTACTCGCTAGACCCGGAAATCACCGACGTCGATATTGGCGACTACATCAACAGCAATCTGATCGATGTGATCGGCCGTCTGGAAGGGGTGGGCGACATCAACGTCTTCGGCACGCCGTATGCCATGCGTATCTGGATGGACCCGGCCAAGATGGAGAAGTACGCGCTGATTCCGTCCGATCTGGCCAACGCGCTCAATTCGCAAAATGCCCAGGTTTCTGCGGGTCAGCTCGGTGCCTTGCCGGCGGCCAGGAACCAGCAACTCAACGCCACCATCACGGCGCGCACCAAGCTCAAGACCCCGGAAGAGTTTGAAGCCATCGTGCTCAAGTCCTCCACGGACGGCTCCGTGGTCACCATCAAGGATGTGGCCAGAGTAGAGCTGGGTGCAGACAACCTGTCCATACAGACCAAGCTCAACGGCATGCTGGGCGCGGGCATGGGGATCATCCTGGCCGACGGTGCCAACGCCATGGCCGTGGCCGATGCGGTGGCCGCCAAGCTGGCCGAGTTGAAGCCGTATTTCCCCAACCAGATCGAATACTTCGTGAGCTCGGACTCCACGCCTTTTGTGCGTGCCTCGATTCACGAAGTGGTCAGTGCCCTGGCCGAGGCCATGGTGCTGGTGGTGATCGTGATGTTCATCTTCCTGCAGAACTTCCGGGCCACGCTGATTCCGGCGATTGCCGTGCCCGTGGTGCTGCTGGGCACCTTCGGCGTGCTGTCGGTGGCCGGCTACTCCATCAACACGCTGACCATGTTTGCCATGGTGCTGGCTATTGGCCTGCTGGTGGACGATGCCATCGTGGTGGTGGAGAACGTCGAGCGGGTGATGCACGAGACGGGAAAATCGCCCAAGGAGGCGACTCGCCAGTCCATGCGCGAGATCACGCCGGCGCTGGTGGGTATCGGGGTGACGCTGTCTGCCGTGTTCGTGCCCATGGCGTTTTTTGGCGGCTCCACCGGCGTGATCTATCGCCAGTTCTCCATCACCATCGTGGCTGCCATGGCACTGTCGGTGTTTGTGGCGCTGACGCTCACCCCCGCGCTGTGCGCCACGATTCTCAAAGCGCCTCAGACAGCTGGGCATGACGGCCACGACAGGCCGGTGCGCAGCAGCCTGCTGGGCTTGAATGACCGATTCTTCAACTGGTTCAACCGCAACTTCGATCTGACGGCCAACCGCTATCAGGGCTCGGTGGCTTATCTGCTGCGCCGCTCCAAGCGCATGATGCTGGTGTTTCTGGCGATCTGCGCGGCGGTTGCCGTGCTGATGCATCGCCTGCCTACCTCGTTTTTGCCGGATGAAGACCAGGGCTTTGTCTATGTCAACGTGAACCTGCCTTCTGGCGCGGCCGATGCCAGACTGCAGCAGGTGCTGGACGAGGTGCGTGAATATTTGCTCAAGCAGCCTGAGGTCATCAGCTTCAACCAGGTGTCCGGCCTCAATGGCGACCAAAGCTCGGCGCGCGGTTTTGTGCGCTTGAAGCCCTGGGCCGAGCGCAAGCTGGCTTCGCAGGGCTCGGCGGCCGTGGCGCACCGTGCAACCAAGGATTTGTCTTCCATTCGCGACGCCCGCGTCTTTGTGATGAATCCGCCCGCCGTGCGCGGCCTGGGGGCGAACGCCGGCTTCAACTTCATGCTCAAGGACATCAACGGCATGGGCCACCAGGCTTTGCTGGCAGCCAGCAAGCAGGTGGAAGAGGCGGCGCGCAAGAACCCGGCGCTGACGGCTGTGCGCTCCACCAATCTGGAAGATGCGACCGAGCTGCGCCTGGATATCGACGATCGCAAGGCCGCTGCGCTCAATTTGTCCTATACCGATATCAACAGCGTGCTCTCCAGCGCCATGGGCGGCACTTATGTGAACGACTTTCTGAACAACGGTCGCGTCAAGCGGGTCTACATCCAGGGCGATGCGCCGTATCGCATGCTGCCCCAGGACATCGCCAAATGGACGGTACGCAACAAGAGCGGCGAGATGGTGCCTTTCGGCGCTTTCTCGCGTACCTACTGGGCTTATGGCTCGCCCCAGCTCATGCGCTATAACGGCGCGCCGGCTTATGAGTTCATAGGCAGCGCCTCGCCGGGCGTCAGCTCCGGCGTGGCCATGGCTGCGGTGGAAGACATTTTGAAGACCTTGCCCGCCGGCATTGGCTATGAGTGGACCGGCGCCTCGCTGCAAGAGCGCCAATCGGGTGCGCAGGCGCCCATGCTGTATGCCATCTCCATTCTGTTCGTGTTCCTGTGTCTGGCTGCACTCTATGAGAGCTGGACCGTGCCTTTGTCGGTGATGCTGGCCGTGCCCCTGGGCGTGGTGGGCGCGCTGCTGGCCACCTATACGCGCGGGCTGACGAACGATGTGTATTTTCAAGTCGGTCTGCTCACCACGGTGGGTCTGGCCTCCAAGAACGCCATCTTGATTGTGGAATTTGCCGTGCAGCTGCAAGAGCAGGGCAAGAGCGTGTTTGATGCCACGGTGCAAGCGGTACGCCTGCGTCTGCGCCCGATCTTGATGACTTCGCTGGCCTTCGGTTTTGGAGTGATTCCTCTGGCCATAGGCACGGGTGCCGGCGCCGGTGGCCGCAATGCCATCGGTACGGCCGTGCTGGGCGGCATGATGGCGTCGACCATGTTGGGCATCTTCCTGGTGCCGGTGTTCTTTCTGTTGATTCGCAGCTGGTTCAAGAGCCATGGACGCCATGACGATGAACCCCAGGCCAGCTCGCCAGCCACTGCCCACAAGGAGAGCGCAGCATGAGGCGCCTGACATTCAAGATGCGTGCCGTAGCCGTGGCGGCCACCATGACCGTGCTGCTGACGGGTTGCAATCTGGCGCCTGCTTACAAGACGCCGGACTTGCCAGTGCCCGAGACGATCTCGGCCCAGGCCCATCCTGTGCTGGCCAGCGATGCCGCCTTGCAGCAGGCGCAAGCCCTGCAGTGGCTGCAGGCGCCCCAGCTGCGCGAGGTGGTGGCCCTGGCGCTGACGCACAACCGCGATTTGCGCATCGCCATTGAAAACATTGAAAAAGCCAGAGCCCAGTACGGCATTACCCGTGCGGATCTGCTGCCGGGCATCAATGCCCAGGCCCAGGGCAACCGAACGCGCACGGCGGGCGATCTGACCACGGCCGGCCGCTCCAGCGTGACGGAGCAGTATTCGGTGCAGCTGGGTTTTGCCAGCTATGAGCTGGATTTGTGGGGACGGGTGCGCAATCTGGGTGAAGCGTCGCTGCAGCAGTTTCTGCAAAGCCAGGACAACCAGCGCAATGTGCAGATCAGCCTGGTGGCCGATGTGGCCAATGCCTGGCTGACATTGGCCGCCGATCTGGCGCGGCTGCAGCTGGCGCAGGACACGCTGGCCAGCCGCGAGAAAGCATTCGAGCTGACCCGGCGCATGCATGAGCTGGGTTCCACATCGGGTCTGGTGCTAGCCCAGAACCAGACCACGGTGGACACCGCGCGCGGCGATGTGGCCAGCTATACGGCGACGGTGGACAGGGATCGCAATGCGTTGCAACTGCTGGTGGGTGGCGCGATCACCCCGAACTTGTTGCCCACGGCTGCAAGTTTGAGCGCCATGAATGATGTGGCTGCGCTCATGCCCGTGCCTGCCGTTCTGCCTTCTGCGGTCTTGCTGCAGCGACCCGATATCCGGGCCGCCGAGCACAATCTGCAGAGCATGAACGCCAATATCGGCGCGGCACGGGCGGCCATGTTCCCGTCCATCAGTCTCACGGCCAGTGTGGGCACGGGCAGCAGCGAGCTCGACCGCCTGTTTGGTGGCAATAACGGCACCTGGAGCTTTATTCCGCTGGTCAAGCTGCCCATCTTCGATGGCGGCCGCAATCGGGCTGGCGTGCGGGTGGCCGAGAGCAATCAGCGCCTGGCGGTGAGCCAGTACGAAAAGTCCGTGCAAACGGCTTTCAAGGAAGTTTCGGATGTGCTGGCAGATCGTGCGCAGTGGAGCAATCGTCTGTCGGCCCAGACCAGCATGGTGGCCAATACCCAAAAGGCGTTTGATCTGTCCAATGCCCGCTTCAAGGCCGGGGTGGACAACTATCTGACGGTGCTGGATGCGCAGCGCAGCCTCTATACCGCGCAGCAGACCTTGATAGGGCTTCGTCTGTCGGAGCAACAAAACCGCGTCACGCTCTGGAAAGCCTTAGGTGGTGCGGAAGTGGTGCAGGAGCAAGCTGCAGCCAGTTAGGCGAAAGAGTTGCCGCTAGAGCAAGCGCGCTGAGAGCTGAGAAGTTCCAGCGCGCTCTTGCTTTAGGAGCGGCATCCGCATGATGCGATAAGAAATTCGAGAGGTTTAATGTCGAAATCTAGAGATGGAAATCGCTAGATGCTATGGTTTTTGCGCACTATGCGGTGCCGCCAGCCTGTCGCGGCTTGAAGGTGTGGGATCTCAAATGGGCGGCACTTGCGGGCCATACAGCAATCTGCTGCAGCTAGGCAGCGGGGTGCGAGGCATGAAGCTATTGAGGCTCGAAATGACGCGAGGGCTGCGTTCTCGAAAGAAGCGCAGCCCTCGCGGGTGAATGGCGGTGAGTCGAAGCGGGTCCCTACATGAGAAGACTCCGACACACCTCCTCGTTCACCAACCTACTTGGGGTCCTCGGTAGGAATAAAGAACAGGTATTCCCCGGGTCCCATTTCTGGAGTGATCAAATAACCGTCGCAGCGCTGGCTTTTGCAGCGTACATAAACCGCTCGGGGCCAGATGGTGGCTGCGGTGGGGTATCCAGGCAGATACTGCGGCACATGAAAAGCGCCGGTATCTCCAACCTGTGTTGCTTCTTCCTGGCCTGAAGCTCCCGGTGTGCCGCTGCCGAAGACTTGGCGCTCAATGGTGATGGGCGCATTGGCCAAGCCGCCAGGGGGTGGCTCCGCTGCCCACCCACCGAGGGGTGCGGCAGCCATCAAAATAATCAAAGTCCTGAACATAGTGACCTCCATGAACAGTGCCAGTCCAAGAACTTAGTTGCTATAGAGGTTCGCTGTTTGTGGCGCTTCGGTGACGGGTGTGATCTGCTGTCCTTCGGACGCTACCGGGCTGCTTACAGCCAGACTGGCAGGTGCGGCTACTGCGGTAGCACCTTCGGAGGAGGCCAGGGGGCCATAGTTGTTGCGACGCTCGTCAGCCGTCATGGTCTGAGGGCATCTGGTGCCTGTGATCTCCAGTGCCAGGCGGGCGGCCGGGTCCATGCAGTCCACAGCAAGAGAGGCGGCTTTCATGCCCTTGTTCCAGAGTTCACGACTCATTTTCAGGCGCTTGCAGTGATCGTCAGACCATGTGGTGCCAAAGCTCACACCAAAGCCTGGGCCGTTGGCACTGCCGCTGCTGCTACCCATACAAGTGTCGTTACTGGTGGTCAGGGGAGGTCCGCTCACACTGGGCACGTTCTTCATGGTGTAGGAGCCGGTGTACTCCACAATGTTCTTGGTCGTTCCGCTGCTGACGATGTTCTGGTCGGAACGGCTGTCTATGGTTTGCGCCGAACGGCTATCCACGGATTGTGTCGAACGGCTGTCGACCGACTGGGCGGATCGGCTTTCGGGCGGGGTCTGCGTGACGAAGGTAATGGATTGCTGATTTCCCACTGCAGACGTGCTGGCAGAACTTTGCGAATTGCTGTCAGAGGCAGATGTCTGCGCAAAGCTGCTCAAAGTAACGCAAAGGCCTAATAAAGCGAATGAGGCTTTCATGTGTTTCTCCTATGTCCCTGGGTCTTGCCTAGAGGACCAGACTCAGGGACAAGCACGACTACGATGGAGGACTTGATATCAATGATTGGCGACGGAGCCACTCCAGGCACCAGCGCCACCGGAAGTGCCGCCACCGTTGGAGAAGCCGCCAGCATTGCCAAAGGCGCCGCCAGTGGTATGAACATTACCGACCGAGGAAGCACCGGAGGTATTGTTGGTAGCAGTTCCGAGAGGGCCGGCGACGGCTCCCGAGGTGGCACCGTAGTTGGATTGGGTACCTGCCGTGCTGTGGATTGCTGCGATACCGCCGCCAGGGCCTGCATAGGTGCCGGCTGCGTTGGCGGTGTGCGAATTTGCCGTACCGGCTGCGCCGCCAGCCACGGATGCGCCGCCAGGGGCCGTAGCGCCGTAACCGGCAACTGCGCCTGAGTTCGCATTGGCATTGGTGGCACCGCCGCCTGCAGCCACGCCGTTGCCGGAGGTGGCGGCCAGGCTGTTCACCGTACCAGTGGTGGTGGCGCTACCGCCAACAGCCGCAGCACCGCCAGCGGTATGGCCGATGTTGCCTGATCCAGCACCTGCAGCTGCGGTTGCATTGGCACCCGAAGAAGCACTGTTGAGGCTAAAAGCACTTCCAGTGCCGGCACTCGCAGCTGTTGATGCCGTGCCCGAAGCTGCATTGGACGAGGTATTCGTTGCAGCACCGCTATTGCTGTTGACGGCGGCAGATGCAACACCAGCCAAGGCCACGACAGCGATTGCGACCAGAGTTTTTTTCATGATGAAACCTTTGGAAAGCCAGTTTTAGATTTTTTCTGTCCCTGAGTCTTGCCTCAAAGGCCAGACTCGGGGACAGACACAACTACGAAGGCAGACTTGACATCAATGAGCGACGGAGCCGCTCCAGGCACCAGCACCACCCGAGGTGCCGCC
Organism: Comamonas aquatilis; assembly: GCF_965139575.1. NCBI lineage: Bacteria > Pseudomonadati > Pseudomonadota > Betaproteobacteria > Burkholderiales > Comamonadaceae > Comamonas > Comamonas aquatilis. Next base: position 205,154 of record NZ_CBCSIW010000005.1, read on the forward strand.
ACCGTTGGAGAAGCCGCCAGCATTGCCAAAGGCGCCGCCAGTGGTGTGAACATTACCGACCGAGGAAGCGCCGGAGGTATTGTTGGTTGCAGTACCGCCAGGGCCGGAGATGGCTCCCGAGGTGGCACCGTAGTTGGATTGGGTACCGGCGGTGCTATGGATTGCGGCGATACCGCCGCCAGGGCCTGCATAGGTGCCGGCTGCATTGGCGGTGTGCGAATTTGCTGCACCTGCTGCGCCGCCAGCCACGGATGCGCCGCCAGGGGCGGTAGCGCCGTAACCGGCAGCTGCGCCTGAGTTCGCATTGGCATTGGTGGCACCGCCGCCGGCAGCGACGCCGTTGCCGGAGGTTGCGGCCAGGCTGTTCACCGTACCTGTAGTGGTTGCGCTGCCACCCACAGCTGCGCCGCCGATAGCGGTATGGCCGATGTGACCTGCTCCACCACCTGCAGCTGCGGTTGCATTGGCACCCGAAGAAGCACTGTTGAGGCTCAAAGCACTTCCGTTACCAGCACTCGCAGCAGTAGAAACAGTGCCTGAAGAGGCATTGGACGACGTGTTCGTTGCAGCAGATGCGACACCAGCCAGGGCCACGATGGCCAGTGCAATCAGAGATTTTTTCATGATGGAACCTTTGGAAAGCCAGTTTTCAGATTTTTTCTGTCCCTGAGTCTTGCCTCAAAGGCCAGACTCGGGGACAGACACAACTACGAAGGCAGACTTGACATCAATGAGCGACGGAGCCGCTCCAGGCACCAGCACCACCCGAGGTGCCGCCGCCGTTAGAGAAGCCGCCAGCATTGCCAAAGGCGCCGCCAGTGGTGTGAACATTACCGACCGAGGAAGCGCCGGAGGTATTGTTGGTTGCAGTACCGCCAGGGCCGGAGATGGCTCCCGAGGTGGCACCGTAGTTGGATTGGGTACCGGCGGTGCTATGGATTGCGGCGATACCGCCGCCAGGGCCTGCATAGGTGCCGGCTGCATTGGCGGTGTGCGAATTTGCTGCACCTGCTGCGCCGCCAGCCACGGATGCGCCGCCAGGGGCAGTAGCGCCGTAACCGGCAGCTGCGCCTGAGTTCGCATTGGCATTGGTGGCACCGCCGCCGGCAGCGACGCCGTTGCCGGAGGTTGCGGCCAGGCTGTTCACCGTACCTGTGGTGGTTGCGCTGCCACCCACAGCTGCGCCGCCGATAGCGGTATGGCCGATGTGACCTGCTCCACCACCTGCAGCTGCGGTTGCATTGGCACCCGAAGAAGCACTGTTGAGGCTCAAAGCACTTCCGTTACCAGCACTCGCAGCCGTAGAAACAGTGCCTGAAGAGGCATTGGACGACGTGTTCGTTGCAGCAGATGCGACACCAGCCAAGGCCATGATGGCCAGTGCAATCAGAGATTTTTTCATGATGGACCCTTTGAAAAGCCAGTTCCCAGAACACTGAGAGGTTGAGGCAGAAGGCTGTTTGCACTTGCCGTGCAAAGCGAGCCCGACATAAACCGGATGCAGTGCTGAAACATTTCCAGAGAAAGTTTCAAATTTGCTTTCGGTCGGAGCTAGTTTCAGCAGCAGCCATGAAAATCGAAATACCGAGATTGTTTTTGCGTCGTCCGCAGTTTGTTGGCTGCAGCAGATGGCGTTGAAGTCCTTTGTTTTTGCGCTTGTTGTGCTATCGATTTTTCAATGTTTGACAATTGAAAACCTCGGGAAACGAAACGTAATCTGAGTTTATTATTGTGTTATGTTGCAGTTTTCTTATTATTTCTGCTCTGAGTTTGATGAGTTAATCTACGTATCGACTATTGATTTATTTGTTTTAATAAATAATAGCTATTTTATTTCTATTTAGACCATTATTTTTTAAAAAGCACTTAAAGCTATTGATCACCTCATGGTAGTAATTACATAGAAATGGCGAAACTAATTGTAAATATAGTAATTCGAAAGATGTATTTCACAATTTTTATAGATTTTTTATGGTTTTCCTTTTAGCTTGAGCCCCAGAGAAGTAAGAACTTTTTGTAACGCTGTGTTTTTTTTGGGGGAGACGATATGTCTGCTGTCCAAGGGTTCACCGAAGTCCTCGCTGCTTCAGAGCACCACAAATCTGCAGCGCAAAGCTATATGTGGCCGCAAAGCATGGTTGGTCAGGAAGGCAAGCCCGTGCGGGTGTATGTCGTCGATGACGACAATCACATCCGGCGTGTGATTGCCCAGGAGTTGATGTCTGACCCGCGTACCTTGCTGGTGGGGCAGGCTGCCTCTTTGAGGGAGGCACGCAAGCATTTGAACCAACAGCCATTTGACGTATTGCTGGTGGACCTGAACCTTGGCGATGGTGAAGGTTTAGAGCTCATAGGCCTTGCGCAAACTCTCAATCCTGACGCCCTGATCGTGGTGGTTTCAGTCACGGAGCGTGATGACAAAGTGCTTCAGGCATTCGAGCTGGGAGCCATGGGCTACCTGCTCAAAAACTCCTTGTTTGGCGACTATGTACAGGCCGTGCTCCAGGTTGCCAACGGAGGGGCTTCAATTACGCCCAGCTTGGCAAGAAAATTGCTCTCGCATCTTGATAAGTCCCATGCCAGACCTTTTGCTTCCGTCGGAACTTTACAGGAAGAGCGCCTGTCTGCGCGTGAGTCTGAAGTCCTCAAACTGGTGGCTGGCGGCTATACCAGTTCCGAGATTGGTACCCAACTAGGTATCAGTACCTTAACGGTGAATACGCATATCAAAAGCATCTACCGTAAGTTACAGGCGCGTACAAGAGCGCAGGCGGTGCGTGCAGCCTCTTTGCGAGGCTTGTTTAGTTGATGCATTCTGGTAATGAGAAATATTTATATTTAAAAATATGAAAGTCGCACGACATATATGCCGTTTTATGTCTAGAGGTTATTATGGAATCGCTGCGCAGCTTGAGCTGGAGAATCACTGCTCATATTTTCCAGGTGCTGGTTCTTTTGGCGTGGAGCGTTGGGGGTTCATGGCACGATAAAACCTGGCTTTGGATTGCAACATTAATCGCCGTGGTGGCTGGTCTGGCAATGGCAGTGCGTTATGTCCCACGTATATATCGGCGATTAATGTGCAAATGGCGACAAAATGCCCATCCCTCCAAGGAAATACTGGAGGAAAGAAAGCGTATTGCGTCGGACTTGCATGACACCCTGGGTAGTCAATTGGTGCAGGCCTTGGTTTTAATGGAAGAAACGGGGGGGGCTGGCTCCAGTGCCGCAAAAGAGGTGCTGGAGCAGTCTTTGCTGGATTTGAGACTGATTGTCGACTCCATGGATGCTCAGAACGATGGCCTGGGAATGCGTATGGCGCGCTTGCGCCATCGACTGGAGCCCGTCATGCGTCGCAAAGGCATCGTTTTGCATTGGACGCTTTGTGACCCTGAGCTGGACATAGGGCGCCCCACCGACGCTGTTCTGCCTGTAGGCAAGGTGGCACACCAGATACTGGCGGTAGTGCAGGAAAGCATCAGCAATGCAATTGAGCACGCATATGCCTCTGAAGTCTGGGTGGCGCTGGAGCCCTTTGAGAAGGACGATCCCGAGCGTTTCGGCTGGAGCTGGCATCTGTGCGTGGAAGACAACGGCGTGGGTTTCAATCCCAGGGCGATGCTGAGCGACGGCTCGAAATCGGGTCATGGTGTTTCCAACATGTATAGGCGCATGAACGAAATTGCTGGAGATCTGCACATCCAGCCGAGGCAGGGCGGAGGAACCCAGGTTTCATTGAGGTGGCGAGCGGAAAGTATCTGAGGGGCGCCAAGCCCCCTAAGAGCTCGACATTCTGATTTCCTAGTGGCAGAACATGATCACCAGCTCCGCCATGCGCCAGGCCTTGCCGCCAGCCATGGGTGCAGATCGGGGCCAGCCGGGGTTCTATGGCGCGGGCCTGAGCAGAGCCCAAGCATGGGTGGCGCACTTTGCCAAACCTTGAACGCGATAGGGCAAATGATTTGTCCCGGATCTGTCTACATTGAATTGGTTTTCGATTTCGACGGGCTGGAGTCCGGTCGCTGACAAGGCTTTGCCTGCAATGATTGCCTGGTGGCTTTGCATGCTGCATCCACGCCTGACCTGCCCGCCGAAGTCTGCATTCAACTGGAGACATGTTATGAATTTCCTCGACGGCCATCTGTTCCCCGAAAACCAGCAACCTCTGATCATTACCGCCGCGCCTTACGCGCCCGGTTGGTTGCCTTCCGACTTTCCGGAAGATATTCCCGTGACCATGGAAGCACAGATCCAGAAGGCCGTGGACTGCTATAACGCCGGAGCCACCGTGTTGCACCTGCATGTGCGCGAACTCGATGGCAAGGGTAGCAAGCGCCTGTCTAAGTTCAATGAGCTGGTTGCCGGTGTGCGCAAGGCTGTGCCCGAAATGATCATTCAGGTGGGCGGCTCGATCAGCTTTGCCCCCGAGGATGAAGGCCAGGCTGCCAAGTGGTTGTCCGATGACACCCGCCACATGCTGGCAGATCTGGACCCCGTGCCCGATCAGGTGACGGTGACGGTCAACACATCGCAGATGAACGTGACCGATCAGGCCGAAGATGCAGACTTTGCCGGTACCTCGCGCCAGAACCCTGTCCTGTTCAACGCTTACAAGGAAATGACCGTTCCGGCTCAGCCGGGCTGGGTCGAAGAGCATGTACGTCGTCTGACCAAGGCTGGTATTCAGAGCGCTTTCCAGTGCTACAACCTCAATAGCTTTGAATCGGTCGAGCGCCTGATGCGCCGTGGCTTCTACATGGGCCCGCTGGTGATGAACTGGGTGGCGATTGCGGGCGGCATGGACACCCCCAGCCTGTACAGCCTGGCCAACTTTGTGCGCTCCGTGCCCGATGGCGCCGTGCTGACGGTGGAGAGCAATGTGCGCAACGTATTGCCCGTGAATATGTGGGGCATTGCCGCCGGTCTGCATGTGCGCTGCGGCACCGAAGACTGCCTGTGGAATCAGACACGTACCGAAAAAGCCAGCACCGTCTCGCAGATCGAGCAACTGGTGCGCATCTCGCGCGAATTCGGTCGTCCGATCGCCACGGCCAAGGAAGCACGCGAAATCAGCAAGATCGGCGTGTTCTACGACACGGTGGAGGAAAGCCTGGCCGCCAACGGCTTTGCACCGAATCGCAATGGCGGCAACCAAGGGTTTCTGCGCAAGACGGCCTGATAAGGCGAGTGCGCAATGTGGGCAGCCAGGCATTGCGCGTCTCCGGGAAATTACTGGTATGACATGCGCAAAAAAGGTCTCCCGAAAGGGAGACCTTTTTTATTGGGTTGACGACTGTTTTATCGCGCAGCCCGATAGGGGGCTGGATGAAAAGGAGGAGCCAAGGCACAACCACCTTGGCTCCTTCACATGCCCACTATTGCGAGTCGGGTCCTTGGTGCTTGATCACAGAATGGCTTCAATCAGGCTGGGGCCGGCGGTGTTGTAAGAGCGGGAGAGCGCCAGGGCCAGGGATTCCAGATTGTCTACCTTGACGGCGCTTACACCCATGCCCTTGGCAAGGTCCGACCAGTCAATGATGGGCCTGTCCAGCGAGAGCATGTCTGTGGCGCGTTTGCCGGGGGTGCCTGCACCTACGGCCGCCAGTTCGCCGCGCAGGATGCTGTAGGCGCGGTTCACAAAGATCACCACGGTGACGTTGAGATTTTCCCGCGCCATGGTCCACAGCGATTGCAGGGTGTACATGCCGCTGCCGTCGCCTTCCAGGGCCAGAACCCGGCGCTCGGGCGCGGCCATGGCGGCGCCCACGGCTGCAGGCAGGGCAAAGCCGATGGAGCCGCCGCAGCTGGTCAGCCAGTCGTGCGGAGCGGCATGTGCCGTCAATGCATCAAAGCCCCGGCCGGTGGTCATGGCTTCTTCCACCACGATGGCGTGGGCAGGCAGGGTCGAAGCCAGGGTTTTGCCAATGCCTTCGGGCGTCAAGGGGCCGGACAGGGCGACGGGCTCCTCCTGCTCAACCAGATTGGCGGGAGCCAGGCGCTGGGCGTTCAGGGCTTCACACAGGGCGGACAGTGCTTGCTCCGGGCAGTCCTCCGGTGTGGACAGGGTGAGGAATTCGCAACCTGGCGCCGTCAGGCGGCCAGGCTTGCCGGGGTAGGCGAAAAATGCCACGGGTGGCTTGGCGCCCACCAAAATGATGCGCTTGAACGGGGCCAGGGCGGCCAGGCCCAGATCCACTGCATAGGGCAGGCGGGGCACGCGCACCCGTCCGGCGCCGCGTTCCATGCGGGCGGTATAGAACTCGGCGCGCACCGCGCATTGCGTGGCAGCGGCAATCTTGCCGGCCAGGGTGGTGCATTTTTCGCGCAGGGCGCGGTCGCCCAGCAAAATCAGCGTGGATTGCGGCTCTTGGCGCAGAGCTTCAATGATCCTGGCCCAATCTTGCGGCTCGGTCATTCTGGCGGGGGCCGGCTTATGGCTCATCGCATGGACGTTGATCTGGTTTTGTGCGTCGGCTACTTCGGACCAGGCCACATTGGCCGGCAACACCAGGGTGGCGATGCCGCCGGGGCGGGCGTTGGCGCGGCGCACGGCCTGGGTACCGTCGGCGGCAATGGCGTCCGCGCTGGCGGTGGTGTGCACCCAGTCGCTCATGGGGGCAGCGACACCGTGAATGTCCGAAGTCAGCGGCGCATCCAGCTCCAGATGACTGATGGCGTGATCCCCGACAATGTTGACAATGCCGGAGCGGGCTTTTTTTGCGTTGTGCAGATTGGCCAGGCCATTGGCAAGACCGGGGCCCAGGTGCAGCAGCGTGGCTGCGGGGCGGTCGGCCATGCGGTAGTAACCGTCGGCCGCACCGGTGACCACGGTCTCATGCAGGCCCAGCACGCAGCGCATGCCCTCGATCTTGTCGAGCGCTGCCACGAAGTGCATCTCGGAGGTGCCGGGGTTGGTAAAACACACATCCAGCTGGTTGGCGATGAGTGTGTGGACTAGTGTTTCTGCACCATTCATGGGAGAGCTTTCCTGGGGTTGGGGTCGTATGCATGAGCGCAAGGGCCGTGTCGCTGCATTGAATAAAGACCATAGCGGCTTGCGCTTGTATTGCAAGAATTTGCGACGGCCTCTATATGTTTTCTAGCGCAGCAATTGCGTTGCGTGCTCTGGTTTTTTAAGCGGGGAAGGCCCGAATCAAAGCCGGCAGCCAGACCGTAGCCCAGGGCTTGGCGATCTTTGACGCGATGCGTTGAGTCAGCTTGCTGCCGCTGACCGAAAACGCCAAGAGGCCGCCGCAAAGCACAAACGGCGCCAGGCAGTGGGTACTGAACCTGGCGCCGCCGTGAGTCCAGAGGCTGGATTGGCGTTTGGCGCGGCTTATTCCGGTTTGTAATTGATGGACTTGAGCAGCGCGGCCTGTTGCTGGCTGGCCTGTTTGAGGTCGGCCATCAGCTCTTCGCTGGTCGCTGCTGTGGGTTCATCCATGCCCATTTCACGCACGCGCTTTTGCACGGCGGCCTTGCGGAAATGCGCCAAGGTGATTTCGCGCACTTTTTGCTGAATCGCAGGCGGGACATCGGGGCGAGACCAGACGCCGAACCAGCCGGCCTGTGCCAGTTGTGGGTAACCCAGCTCCTTGAAGGTCGGGGTGTCCGGCAGTTCGGCAATGCGCGTGGGGTAGTTCACGGCAATCGGCTTGATCTTGCCGGTCTTGATCAGGGGCAGGGAGGTAGTCAGGCCGTCAAACATCAAAGGAACATGGCCGCCCATCAAGTCGGTCAAGGCAGGAGGAGAGCCTTTGTAGCCCACATGCTTGAGCTGAATATTCGTCAGCTGCCCCAGCAACATGCCTGAGGTGTGACCCTTCATGCCGGTGGCATAGGACGCAAAGTCCAGGCCACCCTTTTGGGTCTTGGTATAGCTGATGAGCTGCTGCAGGTTGGAGACGGGAAGCTCCTTGTTGGCTACCAGAATCAGGCCGGTACGGCTGATCTGGGCCAGGGGCTTCAAGTCCTTGAACGGCTGGTAGTTGACTTTGTAGGCCAGAGGCGTCTCGGCAACGATACCGCCCTGGATCACCAACAAGGTGTGGCCGTCCTTGCCGTTGGCCATCAAGTCATTCACCGCCAGCACACCACCCGCACCTGGCTTGGATTCGACGATGACGGACTTGCCCAGCTCCTGCTGCAGACCCTCGGCCAGCAAGCGGGCCAGGGAGTCGGCACTGCCGCCGGCCGGCGCACCAACCACCAGGCGCAAGGGCTTGCTGGGCCAGTCGGTCTGGGCCTGAACCTGGGCGCTCAAGGCCGTGCCCAGCACGACCATACCCAGTACCAATGTGTTGCGGCGTAGCTTGAAGTTCTGCATGTCTTGTCTCCTTGATGGGTTTTTTTGTGACTTAGAACGGCTTGTCGCCGATGATGGCGGCGCGCTCCATCTTGCGAGGGGCGGGCCAGTAGTCCTGCACGGCGTAGTGCTGGGTGCAACGGTTGTCCCACATGGCAACGCTGCCGGGTTTCCAGCGGAAGCGCACCTGGTACTCAGGGATGGCGGCCTGGCTGATCAGGTAGTTCAGCAGCATGCTGGAGCCGGGCGTCTTGTCCTGACCGTAGCGCACGTTCTCGGGCGTGTGATAGTTGGCAAAGTGGGTGGTGAAGCTGCAAACGTACAGAATCTTCTCGCCGGTTTCGGGGTGAGTGCGCACCACGGGATGCTCGACCGGAGGATTCATGCGACCTAGTTCCAGACGCTTTTCTTCGGGCATGACAGCGCCGAAGCCGTGCTCGATGCTGGACTTGGCCTTCAGACCGTCAATCTTCTTCTTGATGTCGTCAGGCAGGTTTTTATAGGCCTCCACCATATTCACCCAGATGGTGTCGCCACCCACGGCAGGGCCGTCAACGCAGCGCAGCACACAGCCCATGGTGGGCGTCTCGCGCCACTGACCATCGGTGTGGTAGGTGTTTTCGTAGTTTTCGCGCTTTTCGCTGCGATAGATCTGGACCAGGCCGGGGTGATCCGGATCGCTGCCGGCCACGGGGTGGTCTTCCAGATCGCCGAAGTGGCGGGCAAAAGCCACGTGCTCGCCGCGCGTGATGTCCTGGTCACGGAAGAACAGCACCTTGTGTTGCAGCAGCAAGGCCTTGATTTCGTTGGCCAGGCCCGTGTCGCGGGATGCATCTCCCAGGCTCACGCCAGAAACTTCAGCACCAATGCTGCAGGTCAGTTGTTCGACTTTCATAGCCTTCTCCTAGATTGTGAAAACGGATGCGCCCAGGATTTGCCGGGACTTCAGGTCGCTGTGCGCCCGGGCTGCATCAGTCAGCGTGTAGCGTTTGTGAATGTCGATGCGGATGCTGCTGGCCGCCTCATGGTCAAACAGATCGGTCAGCAGGGCCTGCTTCAAACACTCTGTGGCAGCAAGGCTTTAATGAACCTGATTGCCACTCAGGGAAAATTTTCGGATTAGCAGGCGCCGGAAGGCTTGACCGATTGCGACAGCTTGTTGCCCTCTTTGACAGAACTGGGAAAACCCTAGCGATCTTTGGCCCGGAAAGCGCGCCCTGGACTGCAGATCACCCTCTGTCCTTGCTCTGTTTGTTCGATGCGGAGGGAGATTAGGGAACTACTCGATTGACCGGCATCGTGGCTATTGATATAAATCAAAAACGCACGCTTATAAAAAAGCTTGCGTTTCATAATTTTTATGGAGCCCAAACGCAGGGCTCAGAGCAATGGATTTGCATTGGTCACGATGACGCCCCGTATTCGCAGTGTCAGCCTCGGCAAATATGCCAAGGTGGCAAATGAGCTTGGTATCGACCCGCTGCGCATGTTTCGCCAGGTGGGACTGGATCACAGCTGCCTGAATTCTCCCGATCTTCTGGTTCCCGAAGCGGCGTTTGCCCGCTTGCTGGAGACTTCGTCGGCTCAGGCTGGGCAGGCCTCGCTAGGCCTGCTCATGGGATCGTATTGGCGTTTGTCGGATTTTGGCCCCCTTAGCCTGCTGCTGCAGCACCAGGCCAGTCTGTCTTCCATGTTGCAGACGCTCAAGGACTACAACCACCTGATCAGCAGCACGGTAGCCACCGAGATCGTGACGCAGGGGCGCTACTCCATCATTCAGCTGCATCTGGATACCGAACGCGACAGCCCAGGCCGTCACCCCATGGAATTGGGCATTACCGCCTTGCTGAGTCTTTGCCGCCACCAGTTGGGCAGAGGCTGGAATCCGGCAAGCATTCATTTCTCCCATAACTCGCCTGGCAGCACCATGAACCACCGCCGGGTGCTGGGCAGCGATATTGTGTTTGCCTCGGACTTTGACGGCATTGTGGTGAGCAACGAGGACATGAAGCTGCTCAATGCCGAGCACGACAGCCTGATGGAAAGCCACGCTCGCAGCCTGATGGACATGCATGCGCCACGACCGGCCTCCAAATCGTTGGAGCAGCAGGTGCGCAGCACCTTGCAGTCCTTGCTGCCGCATGGTCGCCACAGCATCGCCCATGTGGCCAGCGCGCTCGGCTACACGGCCCGCTCATTGCAGCGCCATCTGGAAACTCATGACACCAGCTTTCAGGAAGCCCTGGATACGGTGCGCAGACAGGCGGCCTTGCGGGCGCTGAAAAACCCTCAGCTATCGATCAGCGAGGCTGCATCCCTGGCTGGTTTTGCCGAGAACAGCTCCTTCACACGCTGGTTCAGCAAGCATTTCCAGCAAAGCCCTAGCAACTGGCGCCAGCAAAATTCAAGCAGCACTCTCTCCTGACGAAGTCTGTTGACGCCCCAGAACGCCAGCCCTCTAAGCTGGCGTTTTTCATCCGGGCTAGCTGGGCTTATGGCGGCGGTAGCTTCGCGGCCTGGCTTGCCTCCTCGGGCTGGGCCTTGGCCAGCAAAAAATCGATGCAGGTGCGCACGGACTTGGTCTGATGGCGGTTGGGCAGGTAGAGCAGATACATATGGGTGCCGAAAATGCTCAGCCGATATTCATCCAGCGTAGTCAGCACCTCGCCGGTGGCCAGCTTGTCCTGCACCACATAGTCGGGCACCAGACCCACGCCCAGGCCGGCCAGAATGCCGTCCCTGAGGAAGGGGAAATGCTCGGAGATCATGGTGGGCTCCAGCATCACCTCATGGCGCTCGGCACCCAGATAGGCGGCCAGGCGCAGCTGTCGCCCGGTCACGCCGGCGGTAATCAGCGGGCTGGCACGCAAGGCATGCAGGGTTTGGGGCAGGCCATGGGTCTGGGCGTATTCACGTGAGGCACAGGCCAGGTAGCGCACCGTACCCAGGCTGCGCGCCACCAGAGACAGGGGCGGCTCCTGGATCACGCGGATCATGATGTCCATATCGTCACGCAGATTGTCGGCCCGGTTCTCGAACAGCACGTCCAGCACGATGCCAGGGTACAGACGCTTGAACTCGATCAACCACTCGCTCATCACGATCTGGCCGTAGCCGCTGGGCACGCTGATGCCCACGCGGCCTTGCAGACTTTGGCCCAGGGCGGTAATGGCCTCTCGCGCGGCCAGCATTTCGTTGTGGATATTGCGCCCGTGCTCGTACAGGCGCAGGCCGATTTCTGTGGGCTCCACGCGGCGCGTGGTGCGCTTGACCAGTTGCACCCCTGCGGATTTCTCCAGCTGGGTCAGGTGGTAGCTCACGTTGGCGCGTGTCATCTTGAGCTTGCGCGCAGCCTGGCTGAGGTTGCCGCTATCGATGATTTCAACCAGCAGAGTCAGTGATTGGGAGTCCATGGCTTGATTGTCTTAATTTATTTGACAGTCTGTCAATGATTCATGGGATTGTTAGAAAACATTGTCGCCGTAAGAATGTGGGCAGTTAATCCAAGCCATAACGGAGACATGTATGACCTCTGAAGCATCCACTTCTGTCGTTGAACTCAAGCTGGACGGTGATGTCCTGCTGGTCAGCATCAACAATCCACCCGTCAACGCCTTGGGTGCAGCCGTGCGCCAGGGCCTGGTGGCTGCTATGGAGCAGGCCGATGCCAACGACGCGGTCAAGGCTGTGCTGATCGTGGGCCAGGGCAAGGCCTTTATCGCCGGTGCCGACATCCGCGAATTCGGCAAGCCTCCGGTGGCACCTTTTCTGCCCGATGTCTGCAACCGCATCGAAGCCTGCAGCAAGCCTGTGGTGGCTGTGATTCATGGCGCGGCCCTGGGGGGCGGCCTGGAGATCGCCATGGCTGCCCATTACCGTCTGGCATTGCCTGCGGCGAAGCTGGGCCTGCCCGAAGTCTCGCTGGGTCTGATTCCCGGTGCCGGCGGTACACAGCGTGCACCGCGCCTGATGGGCGTGAAGGCTGCCACCGAACTGATGCTCAGCGGCAAGCCCATGAGCGCCAAGGCCGCTCTGGCTGCTGGTCTGGTGGACAAGCTGGAAGAGGGCAACGACCCCGTGGCCGCCGGTCTGGCCTACGCCCGTGAACTGCTGGCCCAAGGTGCACCGCTGCGCCCCACCAGCGCAGATCAAAGCCTGCTGGCCGACAAGGCTGCGGCCCATGCAGATCTCGAGGCCCTGCGCGCCGAGACCGCCAAGAAATCGCGCGGCCTGTTCTCGCCACTGAAGATCATCGACTGCGTGCAAGCCGCCGTGGACCTGCCTTTTGACCAAGGCCTGAAGTTCGAGCGTGCCCAGTTTCTGGCCTGTATCGACAGCCCGCAGCGTCAAGGCTTGATTCACGCCTTCTTTGCGGAAAAGGAAACCGCCAAGATTCCCGAAGCCAAGGCGGCGGCCCCGCGCCACTTTGCCAAGATTGCCATCATCGGCGGCGGCACCATGGGCGCGGGCATTACTGTCTCGGCTCTGGACGCGGGTCTGGCTGTGACCATGATCGAGCGCGATGCCGAATCCATCGCTCGTGGTCGGGCCAATGTGGAAAAGGTCTACAACGGCCTGATCGCCAAGGGACGCATGAGCGAAGAAGCCAAGGCGGCCGTGATGGCGCGTTACACGCCATCGACGAGCTACGACGACATTGCCGACGTGGATCTGGTCATTGAAGCCGTGTTCGAAGACCTGGAAGTCAAGAAGGCCGTGTTCAAGGAGCTGGACCGCGTCTGCAAGAGCGGCGCCGTGCTGGCCACCAACACCTCGTATCTGGACATTGACGCCATTGCCGCCGTCACCAGCCGCCCCCAGGATGTGATTGGCCTGCATTTCTTCAGCCCCGCCAACATCATGAAGCTGCTGGAAATCGTAGTGCCCTCCAAGGTCGCACCCGATGTGGTGACCACGGCTTTCGAGCTGGCCAAGAAAATGAAGAAGGTGCCGGTGCGCGCCGGCGTCTGCGACGGCTTTATCGGCAACCGCATTCTGGCTACCTACAAGCAGGCCGCTGACTATTTGATGGAAGACGGTGCTTCGCCCTACGAGATCGACGAAGCCGTGCGCGGCTTTGGCTTTGCCATGGGCCCGTTCCAGGTCACCGATCTGGCAGGTGGCGACATTGGCTGGGCCACGCGCAAGCGCCGCGCCGCCACGCGTGACCCCAAGGCACGTTACGTGGAGATCGCCGACCGCATCTGCGAAAACGGCTGGTTTGGCCAGAAGACGCAGCGCGGCTTCTACCTCTATCCGCAAGGCGCTCGCGTCGGTCAGCATGATCCTGAAGTGCTGGCCATCGTGGATGCCGAGCGCGCCAAAAAAGGCGTGACGGCACGCCCGTTCAGCGCTGAGGAAATCATGCGCCGCTACATGGCCGCCATGGTCAACGAAGGCGCCAAGGTGGTGGAAGAGGGCATTGCCCTGCGCCCGCTGGATGTGGATGTGACCTTTATCTCGGGCTACGGCTTCCCCCGCCATCGCGGCGGCCCCATGAAGTGGGCCGATATGCAGGGCCTGGACAAGGTGCTGGCCGATATCGAAGCCTTTGCCAAGGAAGACGCAATGTTCTGGCAGCCCGCGCCCCTGCTGCAAAAGCTGGTGGCCGAGGGACGGACTTTCGAGAGCCTGAATCAGGCCGCCTGAAGCCCGTCGGCTCCAACAGCACTATTCAAAAAAGTGAGCTGCTAGCGATTGATTGATAAAAATCTCAATTAGAAAACCTATTGAGATCCATCAGAAACAAGCGCTGGAAGCTATCAAAAAATTCAAGTATCAAGAGACTCATCATCATGCGTGAAGCCGTTATCGTTTCCACCGCTCGTACTCCGCTGACCAAGTCGCACCGCGGCGAATTCAATGTGACGCCTGCCGCCCAGTTGGCAGCCTTCTCCGTCAAGGCGGCCGTAGAGAGCTCGGGCATCGACCCGGCCATGATCGAAGACTTGGTCCTGGGCTGCGGCAACCCCGATGGCTTTCAGGGGCGCAACCTGGGCCGTCAGGCCGTGCTGCGCGCCGAGCTGCCGCTGAGCATTGCTGGCACGACGATTGCGCGCTACTGCGCCTCGGGTCTGCAGTCGATTGCCATGGCCAGCAGCCGCATCGTGGCCGAGGGCGTGGACGCCATGATTGCCGGCGGCGTGGAAACCATCTCCGGCATCCGCGCCGGCAACAATCTGCCCACCGACATGGACCCCTGGCTGGTTGAGCACAAGCCCGAGTTGTACATGGCCATGATCGACACCGCCGATGTGGTGGCCAAGCGCTACGGCATCAGCCGCGAGGATCAGGATGCCTTCTCGCTGCAAAGCCAGCAGCGCACGGCCGCAGCCCAGGCTGCCGATTTGTTCAAGGGCGAAATCATTGCCTGCGCCACGCGCATGGCCGAGAAGAACAAGGAAACCGGCGAAGTCACCTACCGCGACGTGGTTGCCACCAAGGACAACTGCAACCGTCCTTCGACCACGCTGGAAGGTCTGCTCAAGCTCGAACCCGTCAAGGGCGCAGGCAACTTCATTACGGCCGGCAATGCATCCCAGCTGTCCGACGGCTCCAGCGCCTGCGTGCTGATGGAAGCCAAGCAGGCCGAGCGCCTGGGTCTTGAGCCGCTGGGCGCCTTGCGCGGTTTTGCCGTGGCCGGCTGCGAGCCCGATGAAATGGGCATCGGCCCGGTGTTTGCCGTGCCCAAGCTGCTCAAGCGCCACGGACTCACCGTTCAGGATATCGACCTGTGGGAGCTCAACGAAGCCTTTGCCTCGCAAGCCCTGTACTGCCAGCGTCAGCTGGGCATTCCCGGCGAGCGTCTGAACGTCAACGGCGGTGCGATCTCCATCGGCCACCCCTTCGGCATGACGGGAGCGCGTCTGGCCGGCCACATTTTGCTGGAAGGCCGCCGCCGCAAGGCCCTGAACCCTTCGGTGAAGTGGGGCGTGGTGAGCATGTGCATCGCCGGTGGCATGGGCGCTGCCGGTCTCTTCGAAATTTTTTGATAACCCCCTGAGGCGCTTTGCGCCTTCCCCCAAGGGGGACGACACCAGCGCGGCGGGGCGGCCCTTGCGCGGTGTCTCCAGCTTGGGGCGTGCTCGTGCCCGCGACGCACAGCGATTGAATTACTGAGGACCCCGCAATGGATTTGCAATTCACCCCACAAGAAGAGGCGTTCCGCGCCGAAGTACAGAGCTTCCTCAAGGAAAAGCTGCCCAAGCATATTGCGCAAAAGGTCAAAGCCGGTCAGCGTCTGAGCAAGGCCGATCAGGACGAATGGCATGCCATCCTCAACGAGCGCGGCTGGTACGCCAACCACTGGCCCATGGAAAACGGCGGTCCCGGCTGGGGTGCGGTGGAAAAGTTCATTTTCGACACCGAGTGCGCGCTGGCAGGCGGCCCCCGTGTCGTGCCTTTTGGCGTGAACATGCTGGGCCCGGTGCTGATCAAGTACGGCAACGAGCAGCAAAAGAATTACTGGCTGCCGCGCATGCTGAAAGGCGAAGACTGGTGGTGCCAGGGCTATTCGGAACCCGGTGCGGGCTCCGATCTGGCCTCGGTCAAGACCACGGCCGTGCGAGAAGGCGATTTCTACATCGTCAACGGCCAGAAGACCTGGACCACGCAGGGCCAGCACGCCAACATGATCTTCTGCCTGGTGCGCACCAATCGCGAAGTCAAGGCCCAGGCCGGCATCAGCTTTCTGCTGGTGGATATGAACACGCCCGGCGTGGAAGTGCGCCCCATCCGCACGCTGGATGGCGACAAGGATGTCAACGAAGTCTTCTTCACCGATGTGAAGGTGCCCGTGGAAAACCTGGTGGGCGAAGAGAACAAGGGCTGGACTTACGCCAAGTACCTGCTGACCTATGAGCGCACCGGTATTGCAGGCGTGGGCTTTTGCATTTCGGCCCTGGCCAAGCTCAAGGTCGTGGCTGCCAAGGCGCACAGGAACGGCAAGCCTTTGAATCAGGATCCGCTGTTTGCGGCCCGCATGGCCAAGGTCGAGATCGACCTGGAAAACATGAAGACCACCAATCTGCGCGTGATTGCTGCCGTGGCCGGTGGCGGCGTGCCCGGTGCGGAAAGCTCCATGCTCAAGATTCGCGGCACGGAAATTCGCCAGGAAATCCTGTCGCTGATCCGCCGCGCCATGGGCGTCTATGCCGTGCCTTATATCGACGAAGCACAGTACGAAGGCTATGAGGATGCGCCCGTCGGTCTGATTGACGAAGCCGCCACCGCAGCTGCCAACTACTTCAACTACCGCAAGCTGTCGATCTTCGGTGGCTCCAACGAAATCCAGAAAAACATCATCTCCAAGATGATCCTGGGGCTGTAAAGAACACCCCCTGAGTCGCTCCCGCGCCTTCCCCCTCAAGGGGGACGACACCCTCGCGTCGGGGCGGCCCTAGCTCGGTGTCTCCCGCGAAAGGGGGCTCCAAGCGAAATGGATGTACTTGAATAGGTCGAAAGAATTTGTCATGAACTTCACACACACCGAAGACCGCCGCATGCTGGTGGACAGCCTGAACCGCTTTGTTGCCGAGCAGTACGGTATCGAGCATCGCAACCAGCTGGCTTATGGCGCGCAAGGACATAGCCCCGAGCTGTATGCGCAATTTGCCGAGCTGGGCACGATTGGTGCATTGTTTCCCGAAGAAGCGGGCGGCTTTGGCGGCTCTGGCTTTGATATCAGCGTGGTGTTTGAAGCCCTGGGCCGCGGCCTGGTGGCCGAACCCCTGCTGGGCGCACTGGTCGTGGGCCAGGCCCTGATTGCTGCAGGTACGGAATCGCAAAAGCAAAAGCTTGATGACATCATTGCCGGCGGCGTGATGGCCGCGCTGGCGCACGATGAGCCGGGCAGCCACTATGAGCTGAACAATGTCAAAGCCACTGCGGCCAAGACGGCCGCTGGCTGGGTGCTCAACGGTGCCAAGAGCGTGGTGGCCTTTGGCGAAAAGGCCGATCTGCTGCTGGTTTCGGCCCGCACCGCAGGCGCTCAGTTTGACGAAGCCGGTATCAGCCTGTTCCTGGTGGACGGCAATGCCGCCGGTCTGGCCAAGCGCGGCTACAGCCGCATGGAAGGCGGCCGTGCCGCCGAACTGACTTTTGATAACGTGCAGCTGAGCGGCGATGCCTTGCTGGGCGCCGAAGGCCATGGCTACGCCGTGCTGGAGCAGGTGCAAGGCTTTGCGCTGCTGGCGTTGGCTGCCGAGGCACTGGGTGCCATGGATGTGGCCAAACAGCACACGCTGGAGTATCTGCAGACCCGCAAGCAGTTTGGCGTAGCCATCGGCACCTTCCAGGCGCTGCAGCATCGCATGGCCGACCTGTTGCTGGAAGTGGAGCAGGTGCGTTCCACCGTGGTCAACGCTGCGGACGCCATCGACAACGCCGAAGGCGTGGAGCGCGCCAAGATGCTGTCTGCCGCCAAGTACACCGTGGGCTATGTGGGCGCGATGGTGGCCGAGGAGTGCATTCAGATGCATGGCGGTATCGGCATGACCTGGGAGCTGCCACTGGCGCATTACGCCAAGCGTCTGGTCATGATCGATCACCAGTTTGGTGACGAGGACCATCATCTGGCCCGCTTCATCGCCCTGGGTCAGAGCGCCTGATCGACCCGGAACCCGCCTTGTATTGGGCGTAGGCTTGAGGATGACCGGAGCCTTGCCTGTTGCCAGGCTCCGGTGTTCCAGAGACAGAGATTGGAGAACAGCAAAATGAGCAGCCAACAAGAATCGCCGGACGACATGGACTTCCCGCTGGAAGGCGTGCGTGTACTGGATTTGTCGCGCGTGTTTGCCGGCCCTTTGTGCGGCCAGGTGTTGGCCGACTTTGGTGCCGAAGTGATCAAGGTGGAGCACCCCAAGCGCGGCGATGACACCCGCGACTGGGGCAACCGCGTCGGCAAGACCGAAACCACGTACTACAACAGCATGAACCGCAACAAGCGGTCCATCACGCTGGATCTGCAAAGCGCAGAGGCTATCCAGATCATCTATGACCTGCTGCCCCAGTTTGATGTGGTGATTCACAACTTCAAGCACGGCGGCGCGGACAAGCTGGGCCTGGGCTATGACAAGCTCCAATCCATCAAGCCCGATCTGATTTATTGCAGCGTGGCCGGCTACAGCAGCGAGACCCCCGAAGCCAAGCGTCCCGGTTACGACCTGGTGATTCAGGCCGAAGCCGGCCTGATGGCCATCAACGGCGAAGAAGGTGCTCCGCCGCTGAAGTTCGGTATGGCCGTGGTGGACATGATGACCGGCATGTATGCTGCACAAGCCGTGCTGGCTGCGCTCTATCGCAAAAGTCGCACCGGTCGCGGCCGCAAGATCGAGATGGCGCTGTATGACTGCGGTCTGACCATCAACGGCTACCATGCGCTCGATGCCATGCTGCTGGGCCGTGATACCCGTCGCTATGGCAACGGCCATCCTTCCATCGTGCCTTACGGTCTGTTTGATGCTGCCGACGGTGCGCTGATCATTGCCGTGGGCAATAACAGCCAGTTCGATGCCTTCTGTCGTACCGTCATCGAGCGTCCCGATATTGTGGAAGACCCCCGTTTCGCCACCAATGTCGAACGTGCCAAGCACCGCGATCTGATCTTGCCGATCTTGACGCAAATCATTGGCTCCAAGCCACGAAAGCAATTGCTGGAGCGCATGCACGCTGCCGGCATTCCCTGCGGCGAAGCGGCCGGCCTGCATGAGGCCTTGACCAGCGAACGCACCCGCCAGTCCGGTATGTTGCACCCCATGCCTCACCCCGTGGCCGGGCAGACCTGGGTGTTCTCGCCGCCTTACCGTCTGGACGGTCAGTTGCTGCCCATTCGCCACACACCGCCCGTCCTGGGTGAAGCCACGCGTGAAGTGTTGCAGCAGTTGCTGGCCATGAGTGACGAGCAACTGCAGGATTTGCAGCAGCGCGGCGTGCTGAGCATGCCCGAGATTTCTGCTGCAACCGCCTGATTCGGCTTTCTTTCGTCAGGCAACAGGTACCCGAGAGTGTCTGCTGCCTGCCTCTCGCCCCTTTCAAATAAACAGAGCTTGTTATGAAAATTCTGGTTCCAGTCAAGCGCGTGGTGGACTACAACGTCAAGGTCCGCGTCAAATCGGACGGCACGGGTGTAGACATCGCCAACGTCAAGATGAGCATGAACCCCTTTGACGAAATCGCCGTCGAAGAAGCCGTGCGCCTCAAAGAAAAAGGCGTGGTGACGGAAGTCATCGCCGTCTCCTGTGGTGTGACCCAGTGCCAGGAAACCCTGCGCACGGCCCTGGCCATCGGTGCCGACCGTGCCATCCTGGTGGAAACCGATGTCGAACTGCAGCCCCTGGCCGTGGCCAAGCTGCTCAAGGCGCTGGTGGACAAGGAGCAGCCCGGTCTGGTGATCCTGGGCAAGCAAGCCATTGATGGCGACAACAACCAGACCGGCCAGATGCTGGCAGCACTGGCTGACCTGCCCCAGGCCACTTTCGCCTCCAAGGTGGAAGTTGCTGGCGACAAGGTCAGCGTCAGCCGTGAAGTCGACGGTGGTCTGGAGACTCTGTCTCTGTCCACTCCCGCCGTCATCACCACCGACCTGCGCCTGAACGAGCCCCGCTACGTCACCTTGCCCAACATCATGAAGGCCAAGAAAAAGCAGCTCGACACCTTCAAGCCTGAAGACCTGGGTGTGGACGTGGCTCCTCGCCTCAAGACCCTGAAGGTGGCCGAGCCCGCCAAGCGCGGTGCCGGTGTCAAGGTGGCCGATGTGGCCGCTCTGGTCGACAAGTTGAAGAACGAAGCGAAGGTCATTTGAACCCCCTGAGCCGCTTCGCGTCTTCCCCCGAGGGGGACGACACCTTCGGGTCGGGGCGGCCCTTCCTCGGTGTCCCGCACCTTGCCCGCGCCAGACGCATCGGTCACAGCTGATGTGGGCACCCTGAAACATTCAAGAGAAAGACGACTGAAATGACTGCTCTCGTTATTGCAGAACACGACAACGCTTCGATCAAGCCAGCGACCCTGAACACCGTGACTGCCGCCGCAGCCTGCGGCGGTGATGTGCACGTGTTGGTCGCCGGTGACAACGCCGCCGCGGCAGCAGCTGCTGCTGCCCAGATCGCCGGTGTCTCCAAGGTCATCCACGCCGATGGCGCCAGCCTCAAGGACGGCCTGGCAGAGAACGTGGCCGCCCAGGTGCTGGCCATCGCATCGAGCTACAGCCACATCCTGTTCCCCTCGACAGCTGCCGGCAAGAACGTGGCCCCCCGCGTGGCCGCCAAGCTGGACGTAGCCCAGATCAGCGACATCACCAAGGTCGATGCGCCCGACACCTTCGAGCGTCCCATCTACGCCGGCAACGCCATTGCCACCGTGCAGTCCAGCGATGCCGTCAAGGTCATCACCGTGCGCACCACCGGCTTTGACGCTGCTGCGGCCACCGGTGGTTCTGCTGCTGTGGAAACCGTGGCTGCTGCAGCTGACTCCGGCAAGAGCGCTTTTGTGGGCCGCGAAGTCACCAAGAGCGAACGTCCAGAACTGACGGCTGCCAAGATCATCGTCTCCGGCGGTCGCGCTCTGGGCTCGGCCGAGAAGTTCACCGAAGTCATGTCGCCCCTGGCCGACAAGCTCGGCGCCGCCATCGGTGCCAGCCGTGCTGCCGTCGATGCGGGCTATGCCCCCAATGACCTGCAAGTGGGCCAGACCGGCAAGATCGTCGCGCCTCAGCTGTATATCGCCTGCGGCATCTCGGGCGCCATCCAGCACTTGGCCGGCATGAAGGACTCCAAGGTGATCGTGGCGATCAACAAGGACCCCGAAGCCCCGATCTTCTCGGTGGCCGACTACGGCCTGGAGGCCGATCTGTTCACGGCAGTGCCGGAACTGGTCAACGCCAAGTAAGGTATTTTTGCGGGCAAGAGCCAGTGTCTTGAAAAAAGATGGGGCGGACCAGATCGGTCGCACCCGTGCCATTGCCCCGATCTCTGCAAGTTTCTGGCGCAGCCTACCCACGGCATGCTCCGGGAGCTTGTTACACACCCAAGGAGACATATGTCCAACGCATTTTCAAGACGCGCGTTTCTGCAGGCCACCACGGCCGGCACGGCAGCTGCAGCGCTTGCCAGCCCGACCTGGGCTGGCGGCGCCTGGCCGAACAAGCCGATTCGCATCATCGTGCCCTATACCGCCGGCGGCTTTACCGACCAGATGGCGCGCCTGCTGCAAGTGGGCCTGCAAAAGGCTCTGGGTCAGCCCATCATTGTGGAAAATAAGCCAGGTGCCAACAGCATCATCGGTGTTGACCAGCTGGCCAAGGCTGCGCCCGATGGCTATACCTTCGGCGTCGTCATTGCCGCCTATTCGGCCAATCCATCGCTTTATGCCAAGCTGCCTTACAGCCCCAAAGATTTGACGGGCGTGTCGCTGATGGGCATATCGCCGCTGGTGGCGGCTGTGGCTGCCAATGCGCCATTCAAGACGACGGCCGAGTTGATTTCCTATGCCAAGACTCATCCCGGTAAGGTCAGTTTTGGTTCGTCGGGTGCGGGCTCTGCCGCACACCTGACTTCGGAGTTGATGCGCCTATTGACCAAGACCGACATGGTGCATGTGCCTTACAAGGGCGCATCGCCAGCGCTGGCCGATCTCATGGGCGGACAGATTCCGCTGTTTCTCGATCCGCCTCCCAATCTGATCCAGCCAGCCAAGGCCGGTCGCATCCGGCTGATTGGCGTGGCCAGCGAAAAACGCTTGCCGATATTGCCGGATGTGCCCACGTTTGCCGAGCAGGGCATTCCCGGTCTGGTGGGCAGTACCTGGGCCGCCATGCTGGCACCTGCTGGCGTGCCCAAGGACATCATTCAGCGTATGTCCAAGGAAGTGGCGCGTATCGTGCGCAGCGAGGAAATCCGCACCCGTATGGAAGCCAGTATGGGGACCTTTGCCGAAGGCGGAACGCCAGAAGAGTGCAATGCCTTTATTGCGGCGGAAACCAGCAAATGGGGCAAGGTCGTGCGCGAGGCCAAGGTCAGCCTGGACTGATTGAGTTTGGCGGTAGCGCCAAGCGGTTTCTTGTGCGCTACCAAGGGCCTGCTTGCCGCCGCTAGGCCGGGCGCATCGTTTCAGACGCGTCTGGCTGGCGGCCGGTCGGGCCATATTCGGCGATTGAAGAAATGAACTCGAAACACATCGAGGACACTTCTATAATTGATAACTTGCGATCAGGAGACTTGGCCTTGCTTGAGGCCAGTTGAAACGGGAAGTCCGGTGCGTTGAAGTTGCCTTCGACCATTCCGGCGCAGCCCCCGCTGCTGTAAACCTGACAGCCACACGTTGATACCACTGGGTCTTGGAACCCGGGAAGGTGTGTGTGCTGGATGACGGTGAGCCAGAATACCGACCTGTTCGTTCTCGGTCTTGTTCCACGGGGTGTGGTTGTTAGCGGGTCATGGTGTGTCTGCAGCATTGCTGCGCGGCATCGCTTTTCCCGGCTGTCGTTCTCCCTTGGGAATGGGTTTTATCGCCATTTCGCTCGGGGAGAGCATGGACGAACAGTTCATTCACGCACATGCGCAAAGCATGCTGCAGAAAAAAGCCAGCGTGCACGCTGCCATTGCCCGCTCGTCTGATGAGCGCGGCATTGTGCTGCTTGTGACTGGGCCTGGCAAAGGCAAGTCAACCTCCGCTTTCGGCATGTTGTACCGCGCCCTGGGTCACGGCATGCGTACCGGCCTGGTGCAGTTCATCACCGGCACCCATACCTCGGGCGAGATCACTTTTTTGCATCAGCTAGGCTGGATGGGACAGGGCGCACCGGCGCCTGTGGACTATCACGCCATGGCAACGGGCTGCACCTGGAACAGCACGGACTGGAGCCGTGACAAACAGGCTGCAGACCTGGCCTGGCAGCAAGCTCTGCGCATGCTTGGAGATGACCAGTTGAGCCTGGTGGTACTCGATGAGCTGAGCTTCATGCTCAAGTACCGTTACCTGAAGGTCGAGCAGGTGGTCGCGGCCATTGCCGCGCGCCCTGCAGGCATGAGCGTGGTGATCACCGGACGCGATGCGCCGCAGGAGCTTTATGCGCTGGCCGACACGGTCAGCGAGATCGCCGATGTCAAACATGCGTTCCGCCAAGGTGTCAAGGCACAGCCCGGGGTGGATTACTGATGCGCAGTCTGCTGCTTGCTGCGCTGATGGCTGCGACCTGCATGGCGCCCGCCTGGGCTCAATTGGCCCGGGCTCAGTTGGCCGGGCCGCGTCTGATGTCCACCAATATCTGTGCCGATGTTCTGGCCCTGAGTCTGGCCGATCCTGCGCAAATCATTTCCCTGTCGCGTCAGAGCCAGGATGCGAAGCGCTTTTCCATGGTCGCCAAGGCGCGTCAGTTTGCCGCCAATGAGGCTTCTGCCGAAGATGTTCTACACCTCAAGCCTGATGTGGTGCTGGCTTCGCGGCGCTGGAATGCCAGGCACCAGCAGGAGCTGCTCAAGCAGTATGGCGTGCGCATCGTCACGGTGCCGTTTCCTACGGACTGGCAGGCGATCCTGGACAGCACGCTCAAGATGGGCAAGGCCATAGGGCGCGACGCCGCGGCCAAGGAACTGGTGCAGAACGTGCAGGCGCGCCTGGCAAAGCTGCAGGCCAGCTCACGCCCGTTGAACGCTCTGTATCTGCGCCCCAATGGCGGAAGTGCCGGCACGCAAACCCATGTCGATGCGGTGCTGACGGCAGCCGGCTTGCGCAACCACGCCACGGTCTTGGGCCTCAAAGGCTGGGGGCGCCTTGATATGGAGCGCATCTTGATGAACCCGCCCGATGTGTTCATCACGCCCTCAATGGTCAACGACACCGCATATGCCAAATCTGCCTTGAGCCGTCATCCGCAAATGAAGGCTCTGCTGTCGCGCATCCCCGTGGTCACGCTTACCGAAAACGATTGGGGCTGCAGCAACTGGCAGCTGATTGAAGCCGCTGAAGCCGTTGCAGCCCAGCTGGATGCTTTGGGCCTGAGCGCCGCAGCCGCCAAAGGTGCTCCGGTATGAGCGCCAAGCAGCAAGATTTTCGCCAGCAGGCCTGGGCGCTGAATCTGGTCTTGCTTTTGGCTTTGACGGCTTTGGCTGCCGTGTCGCTGGGCATAGGTTCGGTCTCCGTCGGTGTTGCAGATTGGTGGAGTGCCGTGTCGCAGCCGCAAGAAGCCACGGAGCTGGCGCTGCGTCACCGCGCCATTCTGGAGCAGGTGCGGCTGCCGCGTGTGTTGCTGGCCATCGTGGTCGGCATGTCGCTGGGCACGGCGGGCGCGGCACTGCAAGGTCTGTTGCGCAACCCTTTGGCCGAGCCCGGTTTGCTGGGGGTCAGCTCCAGCGCCGGCCTGGGCGCTGTTTTGTGCATTTATTTCGGTCTATGGCACTGGAATGCTTGGTTGCTGCCCGTGGTCGCCATGGGAGCTGCCGGTCTGTCTACCCTGGTGCTCTACCGTATTGCCAGCCAGGGGGCCAGCAATCTGACCTTGATTCTGGCCGGCGTTGCGCTCTCTTCGCTGACGGCTGCGCTGACATCGCTGGCCATCAATCTGGCGCCTACGCCCACCGACATGCAGGACATCGTGCTGTGGTTGATGGGCTCGCTGGCCGATCGCAGCTTTGACGAGTTGCGCCTGTGCCTGCCTTTCATCGCGCTGGGCCTGGCTTTGTTGGCCTTCAGTGCCCGCCAGCTGGATGCCTTGACGCTGGGCGAGGACGAAGCGCGCAGCGTGGGAGTGAATCTGCCCCGGCTGCGGGCCCAGATCATCGTGGGTACGGCGCTTTGCGTGGGGGCCAGCGTGGCCGT
Source organism: Comamonas aquatilis (assembly GCF_965139575.1). Classification (NCBI taxonomy): domain Bacteria; kingdom Pseudomonadati; phylum Pseudomonadota; class Betaproteobacteria; order Burkholderiales; family Comamonadaceae; genus Comamonas; species Comamonas aquatilis. Next base: position 230,271 of record NZ_CBCSIW010000005.1, read on the forward strand.
CACGGGCACGATTGGTTTTATTGGCCTGGTCGTGCCGCATCTGTTTCGCTCTGCCGTGGGCTACAAGCCTTCGCGCCTGATGCTGCCCAGCGCCTTGGGCGGCGCCGCCTTGCTGCTGGCTGCCGACATTGCGCTGCGCCTGCTCAGCGGTCGTGTTGAGCTGATGCTGGGCGTGGTGACGGCCTTGATGGGCGCGCCCTTTTTTCTGTATCTGGTGCTGCGCGAGCGCTGGAGGACACGCTGATGCAAGTGTTATCCGTGGATTCTTTGCGCGTGGGTCTTGCCGGCAGGGATTGCGTGCATGGACTCTCGTTTGAGGTTCGCGCCGGTGAGCTGTTTGCGCTGATAGGCCCCAATGGCGCGGGCAAGAGCACGGCTTTGCGGGCCATGGCCCAGCTCTTGCCCCACCAGGGAACGGTACGTCTGGACGGCGAGGACTTGGAGCGGCTTTCCGCCGCCCAGCGAGCCAGGCGCATTGCCTATCTGGCGCAAGGTGACCAAGTGGTCTGGCCGCTCAAGGTGCGCGATTTTGTGGCACTGGGGCGTTTGCCGCACCAGCGCGGCTGGGCCAGAAACTCTCAGACGCAAGAGGATGCTCAGGCGGTTGACGGAGCGCTGGATGCCATGCACCTGAGCGGCATGCAGCAGCGCAATCTGGATCAGCTCTCGGGCGGAGAGCGCGCCCGGGCGCGTCTGGCCCGGGCATTGGCCGTGCAGGCGCCTCTGTTGCTGGCCGACGAACCCGTGGCGGCGCTGGATCCCTATCACCAGCTCAGTGTGATGGAGCTGCTGCGCGCCCAGTGCAATGCCGGTAGCGCCGTGGTGGTGGTCTTGCACGACCTGACCTTGGCCAGCCGCTTTTGCAACCGTGTGCTTTTGCTCAATCAAGGCCGGATCACGGCCTGCGGCGAGCCGCGCAAAGTCTTGACGCCCGCACATCTGCAACAGGTCTACCAGGTACAGGCCATGCATGGCGAGCACGAGAGCCAGGGCTATGTCGTGCCCTGGAGCTGCAGGCCCAGCACCTGAGCGCCGCTGCGCAACAGCGGCATTTGTGAGAACTTAGTTTTTTGGAGTAGAGCTATGAACAGCAGCAAGAAAATCCCCGCCACCATCGTGACCGGCTTTTTGGGCAGCGGCAAAACCACGTTGCTGCGCCATATTCTGGAGAATGCCAACGGCCGCCGCATTGCCGTGATCGTCAATGAATTTGGCGAGCTGGGCATTGACGGCGATATTTTGCGCAGCTGCGGCATTGGCTGCGACGACGATGGTGTCGAGCAGGGTGGCCAGCTGTATGAACTGGCCAATGGCTGCCTGTGCTGCACGGTGCAGGAAGAGTTCTACCCCGTGATGCGCCAGCTGATAGAGCGCCGTGACGAGATTGATCACATCCTGATCGAGACCAGCGGTCTGGCCTTGCCCAAGCCCCTGGTCCAGGCCTTCAACTGGCCCGAGATCAAGAATGCCTGCACCGTCGATGCCGTGATCACCGTGGTGGATGTGCCCGCCACTGCGGCCGGCCAGTTTGCTGCCAATCCGGCGGCCGTGGATGCGCAGCGCAAGCTGGACCCCAATCTGGACCACGAGTCGCCACTGCACGAACTGTTTGAAGATCAACTCATTTCCGCCGATCTGGTGGTGCTGAGCAAGCTGGATCAAGCCAGTGCGCAGGACCGCGTCAGGGTGGAAGCCATTGTGCGTGAAGAGATTCCTGCCCAGGTCAAGATCGTGGCGGCCGACCATGGCCGCATCGATCTGGGCGTGGTGCTGGGCCTGTCCAGCGCTTCGGAAGAGACCATCGAACAACGCAAGGGCCACCACGATCATGAGGACGCGCATGACCATGATGAACACGATCACGATGAGTTTGACTCCATCGTCATCAAGCTGCCCGAAGTCGAGCGCGAGGCCTTGCTCGAAGCCATGGAGCAAATCGTAGCCAAGCACACGGTGTATCGCATCAAGGGTTTTGTGGCTCTGCCCGGCAAACCCATGCGCCTGGTGGTGCACGGCGTGGGCAAGCGCTTCGACAGCTATTTCGATCGCCTGTGGCGTGCCGATGAAGAGCGTCAGACCTATCTGGTTTTCATAGGCCACGACCTGGATGAAAACGACATCCGCACCGAGCTGAACGCTCAGATGGCCGGAGTGCTCTGATGCACCTGCTTGCCGTTCAACCCGGTGGCTTTGTGGATGACGAAGCCTTTGTTGCCAGCATGGAGCAGACGCCCGGCCAGATCGTGATTCTGAGTGCGGCCGACACCACCTTGGCGCTGTTGGCCGACGCCTATGCGCAGCTGCAATCGGGCGTGGACGGCGAGCAGATGCCCAGTGTTCGCCTTGCCAATCTGATGCATTTGCGCCAGCCGGCTTCGGTGGATCTTTATGTGGACGAGGTCTTGCAGCACGCCAGGGTGATCGTGATCGATCACCTGGGAGGCGAGAGCTACTGGCCTTATGGCACGGACCGCATCCGCGACATCTGCCGCCGCCATCGCATTGCGCTGGTCATGTTCTCCGGCGACACCACCGAAGATCTGAATCTGCTGCAAAAAAGCACGGCCAGCATGGAGCAGTGCCGCACGCTGTGGCGCTATCTGCGCGAAGGCGGTGCGGCCAATGCGCGCGAGCTGTTTGGCTATCTGTGGCACGCGTTTCTGGAGGGCCCGCAGCAGGCGCTGCCGCCCAGGCCTTTGCCGCCGGTGTCGGTGTATCACCCCGAGCTGACCAGCGCTTCGGCTGAGGCCTGGCAGCAAGCCGGGAAGATGCAATGGCATGCAGGCGCTCCCGTGGTGCTGGTGGTGTTCTACCGCGCCCATCTGCAGTCCGGCAATACGCGCGTGTTCGATGCCTTGTGCGAGCAACTGCTCAAGCAAGGCCTGAACCCGCTGCCGCTGGCCCTGCTGTCGCTCAAGGATGCGGACTGCTTGCGCATGCTGCACGCCTTGTGCGCCGAGCACCAGGTGGCGCTGATTCTCAACACCACGGCATTTTCCCAGTCATCGCTGGAGACGCCTGGCGATCATGCGCTGGCCGGCGACATTCCGGTGCTGCAGCTGATCCTGTCTGGCGGCAACGAACAAAGCTGGCTCAACGATGCGCACGGCTTGCAGCCCCGCGATATCGCCATGCATGTGGCCATGCCAGAGGTGGACGGGCGCATCATCACGCGCGCCATCAGCTTCAAAGGCCTATCGCACCGCAGCGAGCTGACGCAGTCGGACGTGGTGCAGTACCAGGCGCATGCGGAGCGCATGGCTTTTGTGGTTGAGCTGGCCAGGCGCTGGTGCGCTTTGCGGTCCAAGCCCAATGCGGACAAGCGGCTGGCGCTGATCCTGGCCAACTACCCGACCAAGGAAGGGCGCATTGGCAACGGTGTGGGGCTGGATACGCCGGCTTCCGTCATACAGATATTGCAGGAGCTAGAGCGCCAGGGCTATACGCTGGATGGCTTGCCCCCCGATGGGGATGCACTGATGCAGACGCTGCAGCACGGCATCACCAACGACCCCGACTCCTGGCAGCTGCGGCCCGCCTGGCAAAGCCTGGACCTGGCGAGCTACCAGCAATTCTTTGATACCTTGCCCGAGGCGAACCGGCAAGCCATTGAGCAGCGCTGGGGCGAGCCCAGCCAAGACCCCATGCTGCGCAACGGCCGCTTCATGATTGCCGGACTGCGTCTGGGCCAGGTGTTTGTAGGCATACAGCCGGCCCGTGGCTACCAGCTCGATGCCATGGCCAGCTACCACGATCCCGATCTGGTGCCGCCGCATTACTACCTGGCTTTCTACCATTGGCTGCGCACGGCCTGGGCTGCCGATGCCATGGTCCATGTGGGCAAGCACGGCAATCTGGAATGGCTGCCGGGCAAGAGCGTGGCTCTGGCCCAGACCTGCTGGCCGGATCTGGTGTTCGGTCCCATGCCGCATCTGTATCCCTTCATCGTCAACGATCCCGGCGAAGGCACGCAGGCCAAACGCCGGGCACAGGCCGTCATCATCGACCACCTGATGCCGCCGCTGACGCGCGCCGAAAGCTATGGGCCCACCCGTGATCTGGAGCGCATGGTTGACGAGTACTACGAAGCCATCACCCTGGACGCGCGCCGCGCCAAGCTGTTGCGCAAGCAGATTCTGGCGCACATCGTGGCCCATGATCTGCATCAGGATCTGGGTTTGGCAGCGCCGCGTTCGCTAGAGGATGAGCAGCAGCTGCTCAACAAGACCGATGCCTATCTGTGCGAGCTCAAGGAAAGTCAGATCCGCGACGGCTTGCATATCTTTGGCTGCTCGCCGCAGGACAGGCTGGAGCGAGACACTCTGCTGGCGCTGGCCCGCCACCCCGTGGGCAATGGCAAGGGCGGGCAGAACAGCCTGATTCGGGCGCTGGCCCAGGACTTGAAGCTGGGTGCAGATTTCAACCCGCTGGATGCCGACTGGGCGAAGCCATGGAATGGGCCGCGTCCCGAGTTGCTGGCCCAGGTGGATGCCCAGCTGTGGCGCAGCACCGGCGACACTCGCGAACGCCTAGAACTGCTTTCGCTATCAATACTAGAGCGCGATGCGCTTGTATATAAAGCGCTGAAGGCCGATTTTCCTCAAGCCCAGGCCGTGCTGCAGCGGGTAGAGCAGGATTTGCGCCCGCGCCTCAATCAATGCGGCCCGCAGGAGTTGCTGCAGCTGATGCGCGGTCTGCAAGGGCGTTTTGTGCCCGCCGGCCCCAGCGGTGCGCCCACACGCGGCAGGCCCGATGTGCTGCCCACGGGGCGCAATTTCTTTTCCATCGATACGCGTGCCGTGCCAACGCCTACCAGCTGGACCCTGGGCCTGAAGTCTGCCAATTTGCTAGTGGAAAAATACGCGCAAGAGCATGGCGAGTATCCGCAGTCGCTGGGCCTGTCGGTCTGGGGCACGGCCACCATGCGCACCGGCGGTGACGATATTGCTCAGGCGCTGGCCTTGCTGGGGGTGCGCCCGACCTGGGCGGACGGCAGCTGGCGGGTCAGTGATTTTGAAGTGCTGCCCATGTCGGTGCTGGGCCGCCCCCGGGTTGATGTCACGCTGCGGGTGTCGGGCTTTTTCCGCGATGCATTCACCAATGTGATCCGCCTGTTTGATGCCGCCGTGCAAAAAGTGGTGGCGCTGGAGGACGAGGATGCTTTCACCAACCCCATACGGGCCCGGGTGCTGCGCGAGGCCGAGCAACTGCAGTCGCAGGGCATGGCGCCCACGGATGCCCGCCATCAGGCCGGAATGCGCGTTTTTGGCGCCAAGCCCGGCAGCTATGGTGCGGGCTTACAGGGCCTGATTGACGGCCGCAACTGGGATAGCGATGAAGACCTGGCCACGGCTTATCGCAACTGGGGCGCCTATGCCTATGGGCAAAAGGACAATGGCACGGCCGTGCCCGAGACCTTTGTGCGTCGGCTGTCTGACATGCAACTGGTGGTGCACAACCAGGACAACCGCGAGCACGATGTGCTGGATTCGGACGACTACTACCAGTTCCAGGGCGGCATGGCGGCCGCCGTGCGCCACTTCAGCGGCCAGCAGCCGGCGCTGTATTTCGGCGATCACAGCAACCCCGAATCGCCGCGCATGCGCACCTTGCAGGAAGAGATCAGCCGCGTCGTGCGCTCCCGGGTCACCAATCCCAAATGGATTGAAGGCGTCAAGCGCCATGGTTACAAGGGCGCTTTCGAGATTGCGGCTACGGTGGACTATCTGTTCGCCTTCGATGCCACGGCGCGCGTGGTGCGCGACGACCAATATGCGCGCGTCACCGAGGCTTTCGTCAGCGATGCGGACACGCGCGCCTTTATGCAAAAGCACAATCCTCAGGCCTTTCATGGCATGTGCGAGCGCCTGCTGGAAGCCATACAGCGTGGGCTGTGGCAGGAAAGTGCCGACTATCAACCCCTGCTGGAGCAGCATCTGCTGCAGACAGAACAAATGCTGGAGGAGCGATGAGCACCGTACCAAGAAGCGAGCCCCTGAGTTTTCCGTTTACGGCGCTTGAGGGCCAGCAGCCGCTGCAACTGGCCTTGCTGCTGCTGGCCGTGGACCCGCTATTGGGCGGCGTGCTGGTCGAAGGGCCGCGGGGTACGGCCAAATCCACCAGCGCCCGCGCACTGGCCGAGCTGCTGCCCGCCGGGCGATTTGTGAATCTGCCGCTGGGCACTACCGAGGAACAACTGCAAGGCTCTTTGGACCTGCAGGCCGCGCTCAAGCACTCCGAAGTGCAGTTCAAGCCCGGCCTGTTGGCGCAAGCCCATCAGGGCTTGCTGTATGTGGACGAGGTCAATCTGCTGCCCGACGGCCTGGTGGATCTACTGCTGGATGTGAGCGCCAGCGGCATCAACCGCGTGGAGCGCGATGGGGTGTCCCATCAGCATGCTGCGCGCATGGCTCTGGTAGGCACCATGAACCCGGAAGAGGGGCAGTTGCGTCCGCAACTGCTGGATCGCTTCGGGCTGTTTGTGCGTCTTGCCAACGTGCCCGATGTGGCCACGCGCAAACGCATTGTGCTGACGCGCATGGCGTTCGACACCGATCCTGTGGGTTTTGTGGCCAGGTATGCCGAGGCTCAGAGCCAGTTGCTGGCCCAGATCACGGCTGCCAGGGACAGAGTGGACGCCATCACCTGGCCTGAGGCCGTATTCGACAAGGTTGCGAGGCTGTGCCAGCTGGCGCAGGTGGATGGCGTGCGCGCCGACCTCGTCATGCTTCGCGCTGCCCGCGCCCATGCCGCCTTGCAAGGGCGCCTGGAAGTGAGCAGCGCCGATGTGGACATCGTGGCGGAGCTGGCTCTGACCCATCGCCGCAACCCGCAGGCGCCGCAGGAAACAACGCCGCCGCCAGCTTCGGATGCAGCGTCCGAAAGCCAGTCGGAGCAGCCGCCTCAGTCGAAATCTCAGCCACAGCCGCAATCCCAGCCTCAGTCCCAGACCGAGCCGTCAGCAGAAAATCCATCCGACGGCGGCTCTTCGGCGGCCGAAGGCTGGGGCGGCATGGCCGCACCCCAGCCGGTGGAGATTCAGACCGTCAAGGAGTTGAGGCCTTTCAACACAAAAAAAGCCTGATGCGTCCTGTTCTTCCCGGCAAAGCCAGAACAGGGCGCGGATTGAATCTCGCTCGAAAAGGGAGTGCGCAAGCAAGCCACAGCCGGCGGCTGGACTGGGTGAAGACTTTGACTCGCAAAGGCTCGCAAGCGCTGGCGGTTGACCATTTTCGCCATCGCAAGCTGCCTGCCGGAGCGTCCGTGCTGCATCTGGTGCTGCTGGATATGTCCTCATCCATGTTGCGTGCCGGCAAGCTGGCCAGAGCCAAGGGCTATCTGCTGGCCTTGATGCAGCAGGCCTACCGCGACCGCGAGCATGTGGGCGTGATCGGCTTTGGCGGGCAGGGTGCCCATTGGGTGCAGCAGCCGGCCAAGGCCCAGACCTTCAACGAAAGCTGGATTGCGCCTTTGAGCGGGGGAGGCGGCACGCCGCTGGAGTCCGGCCTGCGTTTGCTGTCGTCTGCGCTGCATGGCTCAAAGCGTCTGATCCATGTCTGGGTTATGACGGATGGCCGCCTGGCGCAGATTCCAGAGCGCCCGCAAGGCATGGACCTGTGCACGATTGTGGACTTTGAGCTTGATGGCCTGAGGCTGCGCCGCTGCGAGGCTTTGGCCGAGCAATGGGCGGCGCAATGGATTGCCCCCGGTAGCATCCCGTGAAGGACTGTATGCAGGAGAACCTTGCCGGGCGTAGTACCGCCGCAGTCCAAGGCTGGTGCCCTACGGGCTGGAGGCCCATGCAGGCGCAAGACGGCTGGATTGTGCGCATACGCCCCCATTGCGCCTCGGTTAGCGCACAGCAATGGCTGGTGCTGGCCGAGTTGGCGCTGTCGCATGCCCATCCCGAAATCGAGCTGACCCGCCTGGGCAATGTGCAGCTGCGCGGCGTCAGCGAAGCGCATCTGTCCACTGTGCACTCTGCATTGTTGCAGGCGCATCTGCTGCCCGCAGACGCCGATGTCGATCAGGCGCCTGCCGTGCATTGCACGCCGTTTTATCGTCTTGGCGACCCTACGCATGCGCTGGCCGTCTTGCTGACGCAGACGGTTCAAACCCAGCTAAGCCCCAAAGCCTTGCACGGCAGGGGCCTGGAGGCACTGCCAAGCAAATTTGGTTTGGTGGTGGACGACTCGCGCCGCCGCCTGAGTGGTATGGGGACAGACCTTTGCCTGTGGGTGGGCGACGACGGCCGCTATGGGCTTGGCCTGGGCGATAGCGGCAATGGGTATGGCTTCGATAACGTCGACGATGCGGTCGCCGCTGCTGTTGATGTTGCCCTGTGGTTTGCGCAGAAACGCATGGCTTTTACGCCTGCCCCTACGCGTCTGAAGAAGCTGCGGATGCCGGATGGGCTGGACCTCCCCTGTCTCAACCAAGCGGAGCGCTTCAGCGATGGACCCGGCTTGGCTGAGGCTGAAGAGCGTACCGGCCCGGTTCTTCCCGGGTTGCTGCAGGACGGCCGCCGGGTGATGGGCGCTCCTCTGGGGCGAATCGATGCCGCGGCAATGTACAGAGTCGTGCGTCATATGCCTTCGCAAGCCGAGATCCGCGTCACGCCATGGCGCTCGCTGCTGTTTGATGCTGAATCGCCGGCTTGTCAAATTGCCGCTGCCGAGCCCGCGTACTGGATTGCGCAAGCCGACGATGCTCGCCTGCGCGTATCGGCCTGTACCGGTGCGCCGCGCTGTACTCAGGCGCTTGTGCCGGTTCAAGAGCTGGCGCTTTGGCTGGCGCCGCAAGTGCCAGAGAAGGCGCATCTGCATCTCAGTGCTTGTGCCAAGTGCTGTGCGCTTCCGCCAGAGGCCACGGCTGCACTGCTGGCCGTAACGGGGGCAGACCACCAGATCACCGAAAGCGCGGACCCGGCTGCCAGCCAGGCCGTGTTCCATGTATGCAGTCCGGACCGGATAGCCAATCCTGTTGCGCAAATTTCGCCTCAGGCCTTGAGCAACAAGCCAAGCCAAATTTCCAAGCTGATTTATGACCTACACATATGAAACCCAGGGCGAAGAGATTTACAGACAATCCTTCGCCATCATTCGCCGCGAGGCTGACCTGGCGCGCTTTACGGCGTTGGAAGAGCGGGTCGCCTGCCGCATGATCCACGCCGCCGGCATGGTGGAGCTGGCGGCGCATATTCGCTTCTCCCCGGACTTTGCCGTTGCCGCCGAGGCCGCCTTGCAGCGCGGAGCGCCCATTCTTTGCGATGCACGCATGGTCAGCGAAGGCATCACGCGCAAGCGCCTGCCGGCCGGCAATCCCATCATCTGCACTTTGAACGATGTCGAGGTTCCGGAGCTGGCGCGGGAAATGGGCAATACCCGCAGTGCTGCCGCGCTGGAGCTGTGGCGCCCGCATCTGGACGGGGCCGTGGTGGCTATTGGCAACGCTCCGACGGCGCTGTTTCATCTGCTCAATATGCTGCAAGACCCGGAGTGCCCGCGGCCCGCAGCCATCATCGGCTGCCCGGTGGGCTTTGTCGGTGCGGCGGAATCCAAGGATGCGTTGAGCGCATGGGGGCGGATTCCCTTTGCTGTGGTGCAAGGGCGCCTGGGCGGCTCGGCCATTACGGTGGCGGCAGTCAATGCGCTGGCCAGCGTTGTTGAGTGAGGTTGCAACCATGAATCGTGGAAAGATTGTGTGTGTGGGTCTTGGCCCTGGCGACCCGGAGTTCATGAGCGTCAAGGCTGATCGCTTGTTGCGCAATGCACGGCATGTGGCTTACTTTCGCAAGCGGGGCCATCCGGGAAAAGCCAGGCAACTGGTCAATGGCATGCTGCATGCGGAGGTGACGGAGTATCCGATGGAGTACCCGGTCACCACCGAGATTCCGCATGATGATCCGCGCTATATCGCCCAGCTCTCGGAGTTCTACCTGGGCTGGCAGTCAAGACTGACGGAACTCACGCGCAGCGAAGATGTGGTGGTGCTGTGTGAAGGCGATCCGTTTTTCTACGGCTCCTTCATGCACCTGTATGTGCGATTGCGCCAAGAGGGCGTGGTGGCTGTCGACGTGCTGCCCGGAATTCCGGGGATGGTGGGCTGTTGGCATGCCACCGGTATTCCCATGACATGGGGCGATGATGTGATGAGCGTTTTGCCGGCCACCTTGCCCGATCAGCAGTTGCGTCAGCACATGGAGCGCTCCGATGCCCTGGTCATCATGAAGGTGGGGCGGCATCTGAGTCGCATTCGAGCGCTGCTCACCGACCTCGGCAAGCTGGAGCAAGGCTGGCTGGTCATCAACGGCACCATGGCGGATCAGCAAGCCATGCCATTGCGCGATGCGCCTGAGCGCTGCCCGTACTTTGCCATCGTGATTGTGCACGGCCAAGGTCGGCGTCCGGCCAATGACATGTGAGGCGGCAGCCATGCAAAACCAGAAGCTACAACGTGGAAGCCTTTGTGTGGTCGGCCTGGGGCCGGGGGCAGACGGTCTGCTGACGGATCAGGTGCGTGCCAGCCTTGCGGGCGCGACCGACGCCTTTGGCTATTTTCCCTATGTCGAACGTTTGTCGGGCATGGAGCATCTGCAGCTGCATGCCAGCGACAACCGCGAGGAGCTTGAGCGTGCACGCAATGCGCTGAATCTGGCCTCTCAAGGTCGGCAGGTGCTCATGCTGTCTTCCGGCGACCCCGGCGTGTTTGCCATGGCCAGCGCGGTGTTCGAAGTGCTGGACAGTGCAACGCCGCAGGAGCTTGAGTGCTGGAGCACGGTCGATATCGATGTTCAGCCCGGCATTACCGCCATGCTGGCGGCTGCTGCACGGCTGGGAGCGCCCTTGGGTCACGATTTCTGCGCCATCAATCTTTCAGACAATCTGAAGCCGGCTTCGGTCATTGAGCACCGTATCCGCCTGGCGGCGCAGGCCGACTTTGCCATGGCGTTCTACAACCCTTGCTCGAAGTCGCGGCCCGAAGGTTTTGAGCGTGCACTGAAGGTGTTGCGCAGCGAGTGCGAACCGCAGCGCCTGATCTGCTTTGCGCGCAATGTCAGCCGGGAGGATGAAACACTTCTGGTGCTGCCGCTGGAGTCCGTGAGCGCCGACATGGCCGATATGCGCACCGTGGTGATTGTGGGCAATAGCCAGACGCGTCAGGTCGGACGGCATGTCTATACGCCGCGCAGCTATGGCAAGCCCGCAAAGCAGTGAGATAGCGATGGGGCTTGGCAAATCTATTGCCGGCTGCGGCGCGCGCGCAATCGGGCAAAAGAGCGGACAAAAAAGCGCGCGAAAGGTTAGGCAGGCATTCGCGCTTTCAGCGAAAGCTGTTCAGCCATTGCATGGCCTCTTGCGCTGTCTCGCACTGGGCCCGAAGGGGCAGGCGAGGCCTGTCGACCATGATGACGGGGATCTGCAGCAGTCTTGCCGCTTCGATCTTGGCGTAAGTGTCCGTGCCGCCCGCATTTTTGCTGACCACACAGTCAATGCTGTGCTGTTTCAACAGCGCCAACTCGGCGTCCAGCTGAAACGGACCGCGTGCAAGCAGCAGTTCATAGCTGGCAGCGGGCAGAGGCAAGTCGCTATCGCCGGCGTCAATCACCCGCAGCAGAAAGTGGTGGAGCGCAGCCTTGCCGGCAAAAGCCGCAAGCTGCTTGCGACCGATCGCCAGAAAGACACGCTTGCAATGCGGCGAAAGTGCGGCGGCGGCCGCGCTCATGTCGGGCACATGGGTCCATTGGTCGCCGGGTGCGGCTTGCCACGGCCGGCGCTCCAAAGACAGCAGAGGAATGCCAAGTGCGGCGCAGGCGGCAATGGCATGGCTGCTCATCTGCGCGGCAAAAGGATGGGTGGCATCGATCACATGGCTGATGCCTTGCTCTTGCAGGTAGCGCATCAATCCATCGATACCTCCAAAGCCGCCGACTCGACTGGGCAGTACGGGCGTGCGACGGGTTTGGGTGGCGCCTGCATACGAATAAATGGCTTGAACACCGGCCTCATGAAGGCAGGTGGACATGAGATGGGCATCAAACGTGCCACCTAACAGGAGAACTTGGGTCATGGCCAATCCGTGGCTTTCTATTATCGGAATACATCCCTCCGGGTGGGATGGCTTGAGTGCGGCTGCCCAGCGGGACCTGGATGATGCCAGTGTCGTCTTCGGCAGTCCACGGCATCTGGCGCTGGGGCAGGTCGGGGAGAAAGGTCGCCCATGGCCGGTGCCCTTCAGCGTGGATCCCGTGCTGCAGCTGCGCTGGAAAGCAAAGGTCGCCGTCCTGGTTTCGGGCGATCCTTTTCATTTTGGCGCCGGTGCATCGCTGGCAAAGCATCTGGAGTGTGGTGAGTGGCGCAACCATCCTCAACCTTCCACATTTTCCTGGATTGCCGGGGAGTTGGGATGGTCTCAGGAGCATAGCCATTGCCTTGGTTTGCACGCCAGACCTATGGAGACACTGAGACCGCTGCTGACCGACGGCGAGCGCTTCATCTGCCTGCTGCGCGATGGGCCGGCTGCGCACCGTCTGGCATCTTGGTTGTGTGAACAGGGCTGGGGCCGCAGCCCCATGTGGCTGGTGTCAAATGCTGGCAGCGCGGAGCAAAGCATTCGCAGTGCATCGGCTGAGCAATTGCTTGGGCAGCTGCGCGACGAACCGGCCAGCGCCCCTGTGGCGGCCGCCTTTGAAGCACGCGGCGGTCAGGGACTGGTGCAGGTTCCAGGCCGCAGCGTGGACATGTTTGTGCATGACGGGCAGATCACCAAGAGTCCTGTGCGGGCCATGACCCTGGCTGCGCTTGCACCGCGCAAGGGCGAGTGTCTGTGGGATTTAGGGGCGGGATCCGGCTCGGTGTCGATTGAATGGTGTCTGGCCGGTGGAGAGGCCGTCTGCGTGGAGCAACATGCCGCGCGGGTTGTCGGCATTGCGCAGAACGCTCAGCGATATGCGGTTGGGCTGAAGGTGATTCATGGCGCCTCTCTGACCTCGCTGGATGCATTGAGTCCGCAGCCGCAGGCCGTGTTTGTCGGTGGGGGTTTTGATATGGACTTGTTCAACGCTTTGCGCAGCCGTTTGCGTGGGCCCTGGCGACTGGTGGTGAATGCCGTGGCGCTGCAGACGCAGGCACTTCTGATGGAATTGCATCGCGAGCATGGAGGGCAGCTGCTGCAGCTGCAGTGGAGCGAAGCCCAGCCTCTGGGACGCATGCAGTCGTGGAACATTTCCAGACCTCTGGTCCAGTGGGTGTGGAGCGCATGATGGCGCTGATCGCTGGCTGGGGGTTTCGGGCCGGTGCGCTGCAGCAGTCTTTCAGCGATTGCTGGGAGCAGGCATGTCAAGCGCTGGCGGCATCCGAGCTGACGGACAGCAACTGGACCCATGCCGTATTGGCGTCCAGGCTGCATACCCCTGCCTGGCCTGAATTGAAGCGCTGGGCCGCGTCGGCAACACCACATGCAGATTTTTGGATGTGCGAGGAAGCCAGCATTCGACAGGTCAATACCGACTCTGTCTCTTTGCGCATTGAGCAGCGTTTTGGCGTCGGCAGCGTGTCCGAGGCCTTGGCCATCTGCGGCGCCGAGCAGTTGGCAGGCAGCGCCGCAAAGCATGCAGAGCTTTTGGCAGATCACAGTCCTAAGCGTAGGCATATGCATGAAGCCGTCCACCTGGTCTTGCCGCGCATGGTGTCGGCCGACCGGCATGCAACGCTGGCGATTGCCCACTGCATGCCGGCTTCTTATTCAATGAAAACAGGAGTTCTTTCTTGACAGTTCACTTTATAGGCGCCGGCCCGGGCGCTGCAGATCTGATCACGGTGCGTGGGCGTGATCTTTTGGCCTCCTGCCCTGTGTGTCTGTATGCGGGCTCGCTGGTCCCCGCGGAGTTGCTGGCGCATTGCCCCGAGGGCGTGCGCCTGGTCAACACGGCACCCATGTCGCTTCAGGACATCGTCGCGGAAATGCAGAAAGCCCATGAGCAGGGTCTGGATGTGGCCCGCTTGCACTCGGGCGACCTCAGCATCTGGTCGGCCATGGGCGAGCAGCTGCGTAGCCTGCGCGAGCATCAGATTCCTTATACGGTGACGCCTGGTGTGCCGTCCTTTAGCGCAGCGGCTGCAGCGCTTGGCGCGGAGTTGACGCTGCCGGGCTCCTGCCAGTCCGTCGTACTGACCCGGACCTCGGGGCGAGCCTCCAGCATGCCTAGCGGAGAGGCGCTGGCAGCTTTTGCCGCCACAGGGGCGGTGCTGGCCATTCATCTTTCGGTGCATGTGGCAGAGCAAGTGCAGCAGGAACTGCTGGAGCATTACGGCGCCGATTGCCCGGCAGCCATTGTCTGGCGAGCCTCCTGGCCGGATGAGGTCATTGTGCGTACCTGTGTGGGGGAGATTGCTGCAGCGGCGCAGACCAATGCCTTGCAGCGCAGTGCCTTGATTCTGGTGGGACGGACCTTGAGCCAGGAAGGTTTCGGGCTCAGCCGTCTTTATGCCGACGACTATGACCGGCGTTACCGTCCTCGCGGCGAGGAGCCCCGTTTTCCCGCTGGCGCTGAGGGGATCTGATGCTGGAGCTGTTTCTGATCGGAATCGGCACCGGCAACCCCGACCACATAACGCGCGAGGCAGAGAAGGCGATACGCCAGGCCGATCTGATCCTGCTGCCGCACAAGGAGGACAACAAGGCCGAACTGGCGCAAGTGCGGATGACGCTTTTGCAACATCTGTGCATGGACTCGAGTCGTATTGCGCACTTCGATATGCCTGTGCGCCGCCAGCAAGGGGACGACTACGATCAGCAGGTCAATGAATGGCATGACGCCATCGCTGAGCGCTGGAGGGCGTGTTTATCTACCCACCTGCCTGCGGGCCATGGGCATGAGTCTGGGCATGAGCGAGGTCGTGTGGCCTTGCTGGTTTGGGGCGATCCCGCCTTGTATGACAGCACTTTGCGCATTGCTTCGCGTCTGGGCTTGGCCAAGTCGCAGGTAAAGGTGGTGCCCGGCATCACATCGATGCAGGTCTTGTGCAGCGCGCATGGTATAGCGCTCAACGATATCGGAGCGCCGTTTTTGGTGACCACCGGCCGCCAGCTGCGCGAGGCAGCCTGGCCGGCAGGCGTTGATACGCTTGTTGTCATGCTGGACGGCCAATGCTCTTACGAACAGGTGGCCGAGCCCGATGTCGATATTTTCTGGGGCGCCTATCTGGGCATGCCGCAGCAAATCCTGATGCAGGGGCGGCTGGTGCAGGTCAAGGCTGACATCAGTGCCAGGCGGCAGCAAGCTCGTCAGCAGCACGGCTGGATCATGGATATTTATTTGCTGCGCAGGCGTAGTTGACGCGATTCATCAAGGGCAGGCCCGTGCTCTCACATGGAGGCTGCTAGCATCGCCAAAAAATGATGGGTTCATAAAACTGGCTGCTGACGTGGCACAGGCTCTATGGAGTGGCGTTCTCTTACCTTGAAAAATATGAATGTCGAGCGTGCAATCGGGAATCTTTCGCCTGACACGGATAGAATCCGCAACGCTAATCAATTAGCAAACCAACTTCAGGTGCTTGCATGAAGATGCGAGTGAAACGGGAACAAGGTAAGGGCCGAAAAGCCTGAGTCCTTGGCTGCCCCCGCAACGGTAGACAGAAAAAATCTGAAGAAGTCCGGATATCTCCAGACTTCAGCCACTGAGCGCTGCTGATCCAACTTTGTTTGGATTGGCTGCTTGGGAAGGTCAGATCTGCTTTATTTGAACCATAAAGAATTCTGTGAGCCCGGAGACCGGCCTGGAGCTGATGGCGGTGCGCTTTGCGCATCTTTCTCACAACTGTCTGCGGGGTGTGGACGGCAGCCTTATTGCGCTTGTCGTCCTGCGGCGACTGGTTGTTATGTGTGCGGCCTTCACATCAGGCGGTATGAGCTTCCGAAGCTATGCCTCACACAACAATGCGCTCGAATGCGCGTGCTCTTCATTCCTACTCCACCCGTTTTGCGTTGACTGCCAGCTGCGCGGCAGTGCAATTGCTGGCCGCGATGCCTAGCTTGGCCATTGCCGACGCGACTTTGCCGGAAGTCACCGTCAAAGACGATAGAGAACTGCCCCAGCTGCAGCTCAATCAGACAACGCGCTCCGGCTCCTATGTGGCCGTTCCCGTCAAGGACTTGCCTGCCAGCCTGGATTCTGTTTCTTCCGAGCAAATCACAGAACGTGCCGATGCCGCCGTGGTGGATGCTGTCAGTCGTACCGTGGGACTGACGGCCACCAGCTCCCCTGGCAATGGCGGTCTGTCTTTCGCCAGCCGTGGTTTCAACGGCGTCAATTCGGTGGGTGTGGCCGAAGATGGAATCATGCTGGGCGTTGCTGCCGGCACGACGACCTATCCGCATGACAGCTGGGGCTATGAGCGCTTTGATGTGCTGCGCGGCCCGGGGTCGTTGATGTATGGCAGCGGCACCATGGGCGCAACAGTGAACGCCGTGCGCAAGCAGCCAAGCCGCGAGCGCTCTGTGGAAGCCATGGTCGGCGCCGGTTCGAATGGCAGCGCGCGCGCCGGCATAGGCGCAACAGGCTCCATAGGCCAGGAATGGAGCTACCGTGTTGATCTGTATGGCGAACGTAGCGATGGCGAACGCGACCTTGGCAGGAGCGACAGCAAGAAAATCATGAGTGCGCTGCGCTGGCAGCCCAGCGCAGATTTGCGCGTGGACTTGACGGCAGATATCAGCGATCAAAAACCTGAACGCTATTTCGGCACGCCGGTGGTGGATGGCCGTCTGGCCACCGAATTGCGCGACAAGAATTTCAACTTTCTCGATAGCGATATCCGTCTCAAGGACAAGCGCTTCAAGGCCAAGGTGGAGTGGCAGCCTAGTGAAGCGGTGACGCTGCGCAACGAGCTCTATCACTTCAAGGCCGATCGGCACTGGAAAAATATAGAGGGCTATGACTACGACCGCGCAGCGGGCACGATTGCACGCTATGACTATCTGGAAATCGGTCACGATCTGGAGCAGACGGGCAACCGCCTGGGGGTGGTCTTCAAACCCGGCCGTCACCAGATAGCCGCGGGTTGGGATATTTCCGAGGCCCGGTTTATCGCTCTCAACAACTCGCCTTATAGCGGCGATTCGGTGGTCTCTGCCTGGAATACCTCCAATGGTTATTGGGACAGCCCGGATGTGTACAAGGCACGGGTCGAGTCCAAGATTCGGCAGAACGCTTTCTACGTGGAGGATGTCTGGAAACTCAGCGAGCAATGGCAGCTGATGGCTGGTCTGCGCAGAGATATGTATGACTTTGACCGCAAGGATCTGATCAGCAGCGCCACTCTGGATAAATCTCTGGGCGGCACTTCCTGGCGCCTGGGCGCAAGCTATCGCATCAATGAAAGCACCAATGTTTATGCGCAGATGAGTACCGGGCATGATCCGGTGACCAGTCTGCTGTCCCTGAATAAATCCAACTCGGGCTTCAGCCTGACCAAGGGGCGGCAGATCGAGCTGGGTCTCAAACAGCAACTGGGCAATGGCCGTGGGGAGTGGACGGTGGCGGTGTTTGATATCGCCAAGAAAGACATCATCACCCGTGACCCGAGTCGCCCAGCAGAGTCTGTTCAAGGCGGCAAGCAGTCATCCAAGGGCGTGGAGTTCACTACGGCACTCAATGCCACAAAATCTTTGCGCTTTGAAGGCAATCTGGCCTACGTGGACGCGCAGTTTGATGAGTTGCGCGAAGGAGGCTCCGGCATCAGCCGTGCAGGTAATCGTCCGGCGAACATTCCTCAATATTCCGCCAATCTATGGGCTCACTACAGCGTGAGCGACTGGCGCGCATCGTTGGGCCTGCGTCATGTGGGCAGCCGCTTCAATGACAATGCCAACACCTCGGTTTTGCCTGGCTATACGGTGGCGGATGCTGTGCTGAGCTGGCAGCTCAACCCCAAAACCCGTTTGAGTCTCGTGGGGCGTAATCTGACCAACAAGACCTATGCCGCATCTGCTTATGGCAGCACGCAATGGCTGCTGGGCAATCGCCGCAGTTTCGAGATCACTGCGCATATGCGCTTCTAAGCGGTGAGGGCAGACAGAAACATGCCATCTATCAATGCAGCGCTCTGTCTGCTTTGGCTCCCGGTTGCAGCGCTGCTTGCAGGCTGTGATCGGGCTCCAGTGTCGGATCAGGTCCACGCAGCGCAATTGACTGAAAACTCCAACGCAGTTGCTGCGTTGCAGCCGAAGCGTCATGACCCGCCGTTGGTGCTCGATGT
Source organism: Comamonas aquatilis (assembly GCF_965139575.1). Classification (NCBI taxonomy): domain Bacteria; kingdom Pseudomonadati; phylum Pseudomonadota; class Betaproteobacteria; order Burkholderiales; family Comamonadaceae; genus Comamonas; species Comamonas aquatilis. The sequence continues at coordinate 248,531 of NZ_CBCSIW010000005.1, forward strand.
GTGCGGCAAGCCGCAGACCTATATCCAGGTGCCGCAGCGTGTGGTAACCCACGATGTGAACATCACGGAGATGTTTCTCTTTCTGGGGCTTGGGGACCGTCTGGTGGGCTACTCGGGCATTCCATCGCGCAAGGAGATTGCGCCGGAGATCAAACCGGTGCTGGATCTTTTGCCGAATCTTTCATCGCATGACATGAGTCTTGAAGCCATGGTCGACGCCCGTACGGACTTTGTCTTTGCTGGCTGGAGTTATGGGTTTCGGGCGGGTGGTGTCACTCCCGAGCTGCTTGCCGAGCATGGCATTGCTTCCTATGTGCTGGCGGAGTCTTGCATTCGGGTGAATTCCCGGCAGCGAGTGGCCCTGGAAGATGTGGAGCTGGATCTGGGAAATCTGGCCCGCATCTTTGACGTCGAAGCACAGGCCGGTCCACGGATCTCGCAGCTGAAGACGGCCCGTGAACGTCTGGCCGGACAGATGGCGGCTAACGCCGGCAAACCGCGTGTTTTTGTGTTCGACAGCGGGGAAAAAATTCCGGTGACGGCAGGACGCTATGGCATGCCTCAGGCGATTCTGGATGCTGCCGGAGCCAGCAATATTTTTGACGATATTCCCAGCAACTGGCCGCGCGGTAACTGGGAAGACGTGATTGAGCGAGACCCGGAGTGGATTGTCATCGTTGACTATGGCGTGCCCAGCGCGCAGGGCAAGATGGACTTTCTTCTCGCCAAACCGGAATTGGCCCAAGTCAGTGCGATTCGCAAGCGCCAGTTTTTTGTAATGAGCTATGCCCAGGCCACTCCCGGACCTCGCAGCGTACAGGTGGCACAGCGCTTGGCTGCAGCCTTGCACCCCGATCTGGAGGTGACCACAGATGCGCTGACCTGGCCCACGCTCAAACAGAGTCAGGCACAGCCATGAATGACAACATAAGCACATTGGCCGCTGGATGCATGCCTATGACCGAGACGGTTTCCATGATTTTGCTGGGGCGCGGCGGTCTTGGCAGTGCGGCCAAGCAGGAGTTGCAAGCTCTGGCCGAGCAACTCAAACGGGCAGCGCTGAAAAAGGGGAACGCACTGCTTGTCTGCGTCGCGTTTATCGACAGGACGGAGCCTTCTCTGCCCGAAGCGCTGGATGCGCTGCTGGCGAGTGCGTCACCGCCATTGAAAAGCATTGCCATCGTGCCGGTGTTCGGTCCGGATGAACCTGCCTTGCGCCGCTGGATGCACAAGGTCGTAATGCGCTGGCGTGTCCGGTTTTCGGCTGCCGAAACACTGCCGAGAATTGTTTTCACCACGCCGTTGCTGCAAACGGCCGGGATTGAGGACTTGTTGATTGACAAGGTGTATCACGCCGAGCAGCACGAAGATGTCGTGACTGTGGTTGGTGATGAAGATTGGCAGACCGACCCCAAAGGCTGGTCGCTGGTGCCAGAACACCAGCATCACGTTCTGTGGTGTACGGGGCCAAGATGCGCGGCAAAGGGCGCTTTGTCGCTGTGGCCCAAGTTGGGGCAGATGGTGAGGGAGGATCCTGCGCTGAAAAAGAAATTCATGCTGCTTCAGACCAGCTGCCAGTACCCATGCAATCACGGCCCACTGATGATTGTTTATCCGCAAGGGCGCTGGTACGGCAATCTGGATGAGACAGAGATTCAAGACATACTGCGTCAGCAAACATCTGATGGCTTACGTGGGACGGTTGAGGTGATCAAGAAGAGCTGACCGATTCTTCAGAGCAGAGTACTGGGGAAGACTCTTACAAGAGCAGCCATGGAGCTTGTGCACCAGGCACGCGTAGTGGAATCAATGGTCTGTTCAAAGCCGGAACAAGGTGCTACAAAGGTTCCATACGGTAGCGAAAGCCTTGCAACTTTGCGGCACTGTTCGCCCTCGGGTGCCGCCATGGGAGGTCGTATGGATGTCATCAACAACTCAGCTGCTCGTTACGTTCGGCTGCGCGAAGAAGAGATGTCTTTGGACGAGTATCTCGTCTTGTGCCAACGTGATCCCATGGCCTATGAAAGTGCCGCCCGGCGCATGCTGGCAGCCATTGGTGAGCCCGAGATGGTGGATACGCGCAACGAGCCGCGGCTGTCGCGCCTGTTCGCCAACAAGGTCATCCGTCGTTATCCGGCCTTTGCCGAGTTCTACGGCATGGAAGATTCCATCGAGCAGGTAGTGAGTTTCTTTCGCCACGCTGCGCAAGGGCTGGAAGAGCGCAAGCAGATCCTGTATCTGCTGGGCCCTGTAGGCGGCGGCAAGAGCTCCATCGCCGAGCGATTGAAATACCTGATGCAGAAAGTGCCGTTCTATGCACTCAAGGGCTCCCCGGTGAACGAGTCGCCGCTGGGTCTTTTCGATGCGGTGGAAGACGGCCCGGTGCTGGAGGAACAGTTCGGTATTCCCAGGCGCTGCCTGCAACATGTGCTCTCGCCCTGGGCCGTGAAGCGGCTGGAGGAGCTGGGAGGCGATATCCGCCAGTTCCGCGTTGTCAAGCGCTACCCCAGCATCCTCAAACAGATCGCCATCGCCAAGACCGAGCCAGGCGACGAGAACAACCAGGACATCTCCAGCCTGGTGGGCAAGGTGGACATCCGCAAGCTGGAGAATTTTGCCCAGGATGACACCGACGCCTACAGCTACTCTGGCGGCCTGTGCCTGGCCAATCAAGGGCTGCTGGAATTCGTCGAAATGTTCAAGGCACCCATCAAGGTGCTGCACCCCTTGCTGACGGCTACGCAGGAGAGCAACTACAAGGGTACGGAGGGCTTTGGCGCCATTCCCTTTGACGGCATGGTGCTGGCGCACAGCAACGAGAGCGAGTGGAAAGCTTTTCGCAACAATCGCAACAACGAGGCTTTTCTGGACCGCATTTACATCGTCAAGGTACCTTACTGCCTGCGCGTCTCGGAAGAGGCCAGGATTTACGAGAAGCTGATTCGCGAATCGTCACTGGCCAGCGCCGTGTGTGCGCCTGGCACGCTCAAGATGATGGCCCAGTTCGCGGTGCTGACGCGCCTGATGGAGCCGGAGAACTCCAGCATCTTCAGCAAGATGCAGGTTTATGACGGCGAAAGCCTCAAGGACACGGATCCGCGTGCCAAGAGCTACCAGGAGTACCGTGATTACGCGGGGGTGGATGAAGGCATGTCGGGCATCTCCACACGCTTTGCCTTCAAGATTCTGTCCAAGGTGTTCAATTACGACAGCACCGAGGTGGCGGCCAACCCGGTTCACTTGATGTATGTGCTGGAGCAGCAGATAGAGCGCGAGCAGTTTCCGGCCGAGCTGGAGACCAAGTACACCGGCTACATCAAGGAATACCTGTCGCCGCATTACGCCGAATTCATAGGCAAGGAAATCCAGACGGCCTACCTGGAGAGCTACAGCGAGTACGGGCAGAATATTTTTGACCGTTACGTGACCTACGCCGATTACTGGATCCAGGACAACGAGTACCGTGACAACGACACCGGCGAGTCCTTTGACCGTGCTGCACTCAATGCCGAGTTGGAGAAAATTGAAAAGCCCGCTGGGGTTGCCAATCCCAAGGACTTCCGCAATGAAATCGTCAACTTCGTACTGCGAGCGCGAGCCAATAACCAGGGCAAGAACCCGGCTTGGACCAGCTACGAAAAGCTGCGTCTGGTGATAGAGAAGAAAATGTTCTCCAACACCGAGGAGCTGCTGCCGGTCATCAGCTTCAACGCCAAGGCCAGTGCCGAGGACGCCCGCAAGCACGAGGACTTTGTCGTCCGTATGGAGGCCAAAGGCTACACGCCCAAGCAGGTTCGCCTGCTGTGCGAGTGGTATCTGCGCGTGCGCAAGAGCAGCTGACCGGCCCGCCGGCTTTCAACACGCCGGGCCATGCATGGGGGCACAGATGGCATTGCAAATCATCGACCGTAGGCTCGCAGGCAAGAACAAGTCGGTGGGCAACCGCGAGCGCTTTGTGCGTCGCTACAAGAAACAGATTGCCGAGGCGGTGCGTCGTGCGGTGGAAAAGCGCGGTATCCGTCACATTGAGGAGGCCGAAAACATCACCATCCCGCGCAAGGACATCCGAGAGCCGGTGTTCCGACACGGGCAGGGGGGCATATCGGATACGGTGCATCCGGGCAATAGCGAGCATGTGCGCGGCGACCGTATCGCCCGTCCCCAGGGCGGTGCGGGCGGATCAGGCTCTCAGGCCAGCGACAGTGGAGAGGGGGAAGACGACTTCACTTTCACCCTGTCCAAGGAAGAGTTCATGGAGTTGTTCTTTGAAGATCTTGCCTTGCCGCGCCTGTTGCGCACCCATATAGGCAACACGCTGCAGTACAAGACGCGCCGCGCAGGCTACAGCCACGACGGCACGCCGCACAATCTGGCATTGCTGCGCACCATGGGCGGCGCCTTGGGGCGGCGTATCGCCCTGACCAAAGCGCCGCAGCGTGAGTTGAAGGCTTTGCAGGTCCAGTTGGAAGCCTTGCTGGAGCAGGATGACGGCACCAGCGAGGTGGTAGCAGAGCTGCAGCAGCGTATTGACGCACTGCAGGCGCGCATAGACAAAGTGGCTTTTCTCGATCCCATAGACCTGCGTTTTCGCAATCGCACCCGGGTACCTGTGCCCAGCAGTCAGGCGGTGATGTTTTGCGTGATGGATGTATCAGGCTCCATGGATCAGGCGCGCAAGGATCTGGCCAAGCGTTTCTTCATCCTGCTGTATCTGTTTCTTACGCGTCACTACGAGAAGATCGATATCGTCTTCATCCGTCACCACACCCAGGCGGCTGAGGTTAACGAGGACGAGTTCTTTCACTCCCAGGAAAGCGGTGGCACGGTGGTCAGCAGTGCGCTGGTACTGCTCGACCAGATCATTCGAGCACGCTATGCCGCAGGCGACTGGAATATCTATGTGGCTCAGGCCAGCGATGGCGACAACTTCAATGACGACGGCGCCAACTGCCGCAATCTGCTGGCTGAGAAAATTCTGCCGCTGGTGCGCTACTTTGCCTATGTGCAGGTCGTTCAGGAGGAGCAAAACCTGTGGGAGGAATACAGTCAGCTGGCAGCCCAGTTCTCGCACTTCGCCATGCGCAAGGTGTCCGAGCCGGGGGAAATTTATCCTGTGTTTCGTGATCTGTTCAAGAAAGAGGGAGTATCGGTATGAACCTCTCTCAGTATCCGGTGCTTGATCCTCGCCAAGGCAGCCATGCCTGGAAGCCGGCCGCTGGGGGTGAGCGTGTACAGCGCGGCGTGCCTTCCGCTCCTTTGCCCGCCGGCAAGCGTCCCGAGCATCCTTTGCCAGACCCTAGCGACTGGACCTTCGAGCTGATCGATCGTTACCACGCGGCCATTGCCGCCACGGCCGAGCGCTTCGGACTGGACACCTATCCCAATCAGCTGGAGGTGATTTCGGCCGAACAGATGATGGATGCCTATGCCAGCGCAGGCATGCCGGTGGGTTATCGCCACTGGAGTTATGGCAAGGACTATCTGGCGACCGAGCGGCGCTATAGACGCGGCCACATGGGCCTGGCCTACGAGATCGTCATCAACTCCAATCCCTGCATTAGCTACCTGATGGAGGAAAACACCACGGCCATGCAGGCCCTGGTGATAGCCCATGCAGCCTATGGGCACAACAGCTTCTTCAAAAACAACTACCTGTTTGGCATGTGGACGGATGCGGGCGGCATCATCGACTATCTGATCTATGCCCGGGATTTCGTTGCCCAATGCGAGGAGCGGCATGGGCTGGAGACCGTGGAGCAGTGGCTGGACTCCTGTCACGCTCTATCCAACCTGGGGGTTGACCGCTACCGCCGTCCGACCAAAAAAAGTCTGGCTCGCGAGCGTGCCGAGCGTGAGCAGCGTGAAACCTACGCCCAGCAACAGGTGAACGTGCTGTGGCGCACCCTGCCGAGTCGCCCGGGCAAGGGTAGTACAGCGCAGAGCAACGAACGTTTTCCCAAGGAGCCGGAAGAGAACCTGCTGTACTTCATCGAAAAAAATGCGCCCCTGCTGGAGCCCTGGCAACGCGAGATCGTGCGTATTGTTCGCAAGATCGCTCAGTATTTCTATCCGCAGCGTCAGACCCAGGTGATGAACGAGGGCTGGGCCACGTTCTGGCACTACACCTTGCTCAACACCATGTATGACGAGGGCTGGCTTACGGATGGCGTGATGATCGAATGGCTGGCCTCGCATACCAATGTGATCTATCAGCCGCCGGCCGGGCACCGTGCATACAGCGGCATCAATCCTTATGCGCTGGGCTTTGCCATGTACCGCGACATTCGCCGCATCTGCCAGAACCCCACCGAGGAGGACCGGCGCTGGTTCCCCGACATGGCGGGCACACCCTGGCTGCCGGCGCTGCATCACGCCATGCAGAACTTCAAGGACGAGAGCTTCATCGGCCAGTACCTGAGCCCGCAGCTGATGCGAGACATGCGCCTGTTTTCCATCCATGACGATGCCAGCGAGCGCGAACTGCTGGTCAGTGCCATTCACAATGAGGACGGTTACCGCGACCTGCGCCAGACCCTGTCACATCAATACGATTTGGGTGCGCGCGAACCCAATATCCAGGTCTGGAATGTCAATCTGCGCGGCGATCGCTGTCTCACCTTGCGCCATACCCGTCACCGGGGTCGTCCGCTGGCAGATGATGTGCTGGAGGTGCTCAAGCACGCGGCGCGTCTGTGGGGTTTTGGCGTGCAGCTAGAAGGCGTCAATGGCGATGGCGAGACACCGGTATTGCTGCATTCCGTGCCACCGCCATCCACCTGAGTTCTGCATGGGCAGCACGCGTGCCGGCTTCTCTGGCCGACGCGATTGGCATGCAAGGCTGCGACAGGTCTGCCATTGCCGCACCCTGCCAGCCAATCCTCAGAAGCTGTGGCGCAGACCCACCATCCAGGCCCGAGCATCTTTGCCGGCTGCGACCGGGCTGCCGTACACCGGGCTGAGCGCCATATTGCTGCCGTCATTGCTGACATAAGCCCCTTGCACATAAGCCAAGGTGCGCTTGGAGAACAAGTATTCCATGCCCAGCACAAACTGCGTGGACTTGCTGCCTGCGTTCTTGTTGTCCTTGGTGTGATAGAAGGCCGTGGTGATGTTGAGATAGGGCGCGGGGCGCCAGCCGGCACCGATATTCCACATATCGAGACTGTCGGAGCCGCCAGGCATGATTGCATGGTCGGGGTTGCGCGCCGCATAGTACTGGCCGCTCACGGTATAGGGGCCAGTGTTGTAGAGCGCGCCTATAGAGTACAGACGGTTGGTGTTGGCTGTCGGTGAAAAACCTGCGGCGCTTGCTGCAGCTGCACCGGCGCTGGCACTGCCCAGAGCCGCGGTATAGAGAGCGGTGGCGTTGGGCAGGTTGTTGCCATAGCCGTTGTAGTAAAGAGCCGAGAGCTTGAGGCCGCCGCTGTGATAGAAAGCGGCGACGGATTGCTGGGAGTTGGCCTTGCCACCCCCCTCGCCGAACGTATAGGCAAAATCAAGCTTCAGCTGATTCCAGGTCGGCGTGGTGTAGACGATGGTGTTGTCGTTGTAAATCGTGCCGAAGGCGACATTGGAGTTGTTGCCAATCCAGGAGCGGCTGGCGCTGTTCATGCCGACCAGTGCGGTGAGTGCCGAGCCAAAATAGCGAAAGCCACGGGCATCGGTGTATTGCATGGCCCAGGCGGAGGGCGAGAACTGACGGCCTAGTTTGATTTCACCGAATCCGCCCGAGAGTCCGACCACCGAGAGTTGATTGAAGAAGGAGGTGGTGCTGCTGGAGTTGGCTCCCCCCGTCGTGCCATTGGTGGTGTTGAAAAGGCCTTGCAGCTGAAAGTTGGCGCGCAGTCCGCCGCCCAGGTCTTCGCTGCCCTTGATGCCCCAGTTACTGGCGCCCAGACCGCCGTCCTTGGCCTTGAAGGCCGAGCCGCTGTGCGCCGTGGTGGGCACATAGCCCACGCCTGCACTGTAGTTGGACATGCTGAGCAGACCCGAATCCACCGTGCCGTAAATGGTGACGCTGGCCTGAGCCGCCACAGGCAAGGCGGCTGCGGCGCAGCTGAGTGTTGCCAGTGCGGCGAGTACATAGCGGCCGGGTTTTGTTGCGAAGCTTGAGCGAGAGGGCATGGGTGTTGTCTCCGGAAGTGCGTTTTTGATGGTTTTTGCCTGCACGGCATCGGCTTTGGTGGGGTGAAAAGCTTGTCTGTGACCGCAGCCATGCAGTGTCCGGAACGGTGAATTCGAGGTTTCTCTTTCCATGTCATTAAATTCACCAACCATGCCAGATTGGGGATTTCGATAAGAGGGAAATCAAGCTGTTACGTAGGTGCTAATTACGGTAATTGCTCCTAAATAAATAGTATTTTTGATGCTTTAAATGAAAAAAAAGCCTCTGCAAAAGCTGCAGAGGCATGGAAAAAGACGCTGCAGGCAGCGTCTTGCGCATTCAAAAAAGGTGATGTTTGGCGGTCGCTGATTTTTATGCGGCCTTGCGCAAAAAGCCTTGCTGGGCGCCGTTGCGGTTGGGGGCAAAGCCGTTCTTCTCCAGCGTCTCTTCCACGCTGTCGTAGAACACGCCGATCTGGCAGATCTCACGTGCCTGCGCCGGCGTGGCGATGGGGCGGCTGAACTCCTTGGCCATGCGTACCAGTTGCTCGATCTGTGCCACCGTGCCCATTTTTTCGGTGCGGGTCTGATTCCACAGGTTGTCCTCGGTGCCGCAGCGCACATGCAAGCCCATGGCAATGCCCATGGCGTTGATGGGCAGCACGTTGAGCACCGAGCTTTCCACGGTCAGCACCGCGCCATCGGGCACGGCGCGCACAAAGTGGGCCAGGCTGTAGATGTTGGGGGCGTCCATGCCGCCGCCAATTGCCACCCAGTTCATCACCAGCGGGCCTTTGTAGATGCCGCGGCGCATCAGGCGCTCCACTGACTCGAAGCTGTTGATGTTGTAGCACTGGAAGGCGCTCTGGATGCCGGCCTCGGACAGGCGACGGATGTGCTCCTCGGCCCAGCCGGGCTGGGCGGGCACGGTCATTTCCTTGTAGGCGTTGAACACGGCCGGGTCTTCCATGGAAGTGCCCTGGATATCGCGGGCATCGAACTGCTCCAGGATGTTCATCTGCGAGGTGTTGATGGTCACCGTCACCTGATCGGGCTTGGGGTCCAGCTCGGCCAGCATATGGCGGGTGTCGTCGGACAGCCACTTGGCGGCGGCGCCATCGTTTTCGGGGGCAAAGCTGATGGAGCCGCCGACCTGGATGATCATCTCGGGCACGCGGGCACGCACGCCGGCGATCAGCTCGTTGAACTTCGAGAGGCGCTTGCTGCCGCGACCGTCGAGTTCGCGCACATGCAGGTGCAGCACCTGGGCACCTGCGTTGTAGCAGTCCACGGCTTTCTGGATCTGCTCTTCCATGGTGACGGCGATTTCGCCAGGAAAGTCACCGGGCATCCACGAGGGAGCATAGGGTGCAGCGGTGATGATCAGCGGCTGCTGGTTTTCGGGGAAGAGGTGGCCGTCGAGGAAGTTCATGGTGGACCTTTCAAAGCATGTGTTCTGAGTGCGGGCTCAGCGCAGGAATGTAGAAGGTCAATCGCTTTAATGTTTGACAATATGGGATGTCAATTTGTCTTTATGGGACATCAAGGGAAAACCTTTAGGGCTGTATTGCTGTCTGACAGCGTGCCTGCCTCAAGCCATTGTCAGTCCAGCGGCCCAGACATCCAGATGTCATCTTGTCCGGTGTAATTCACGCAAAGCAAAGGCCCGGAAGCAAAAACTGAGCTTCTGGGCCTTTGAGAGTCAATTGTTCAGCTAAGCCTTTTGTAAAAAGCGCTTGCTGCTTCTAAAAAGTGAGTGTTAGAAGCTGTGGCGCAGACCCACATCAAAGCCTGAGGCATTGCCGCCGGCCGTGGGGATGGGGCCGTTGACCGCGCCGGAAGCCACGGGGAGGTTGAGGCTGCCGCGATTGTCCACGTAAGCGTAAGTGCCGTAGATGGCCGTGCGCTTGGAGAGGTTGTGCACATAGCCCACGGCGTACTTTTGCGAAGAGCTGCTGGCGCCGTCGTTGCGTGTCAGGCGCATAAAGCTCATGGGAATGGAGTCATTGCCCACCTTCCACTCTGCGCCCAACTGCCAGTAACGCACGCGGTTGGCGTTGCCGACTGCGGCGAGACGGTTGCCGGTGCGGTTTTCAGCCGCCAAGGCCATGAATCTATGACCGTTCCACAGATAGGCGGCTGCAATATTGATGGAGGTGTAGTCGTCTGCGATGCGGTTGCGGGTCGTGGTGATCGCGGCTGCAGCATTCCACTGCGTGCCGCCATAGCCTACGCGCAGACCGTAAAGATTGCCGTCCTGGCGCTCGGGACCTGCGCCGTTCTCACCGAAGGCGACCATGCCCTGATAGAACAGTCCTTGGCAGGCTGGGCCCGAGCAGCCGGGGGAGAAGTAGCCAACGCTGTTGGAAGCGCGAAAGCCCGTGACCGTCGTGCCGTGCAGCACATGGGTGCTGGCGCCCACGCCCACGCGGAAGGGGTCAAAGATAAACGTGTTCCAGAACGAGGGCGTGTAGTCACGACCCAGGCGCAGCTCGCCCCATTGCTTGCTTTGCAGATAGACGAAGGACTTGCGGTTGAAGGTCAGACCGCCGCCGCCGCTATTGCCCGAGGCCTGGTTGTTGCTGTTGGTCAGCTGGCCGGTGCCGGAGTCGGCATTGAGGCCCGACTCCATATCGAAACCGGCAAACAGGCCGTCGCCCAGATCTTCACGTCCTCTAAAACCCAGGCGGCTGGCTTGACTGCCACCGGATGTCAGCATCTGGCGCGAGCCCGCACCATCTCCCCGATAGGACGAGACGCCCAAATCCACTACGCCATACATTTGTACCGAGGACTGTGCCCATGCGCCCAGCGGGGCGAGGGCACATGCCAGAGTGCCGATAACCAGTTTTTTAGAACCCATTGCAATCTCCTTTAATTTATTTGAACTGCAGAAACGTCGACGAACCAAAAAGGGAAAACACACCAAAACTGCAGCCGTGAAAGCACGGATGCCGGGAAAAGAAGGCTGCAGGCCAGAAAACAAACTGGCGCAGCTCAATCGAGGAATGAAGTGGCGCAGCGGGGGCAGCCTGTTGATCAGGTTGCGCAGCTATGGCCATTGGCGGTGCGGGACCGGTAGCGGGGCTGGTGCGGGTTCAGTTTTCCGGCTGGTAGCCTATGGACTTGAGCAGCGCGGCCTGCTTTTGACTGGCATCTTTCAGGTCGACCATCATTTCTGCCTTGGTGACAGGCTGGCCTGGCTCCATGCCAATGGTGGCAATCTGCTTGAGCACGGACTCTTTGCGAAAGTGCGCCAGCGTGACCTCGCGCAGCTTTTGCTGAATGGCCGCCGGGGTCTGGGGGTGAGCCCAGACGGCAAACCAGCCGGGCTTGGACAGTTGCGGGTAGCCCAGCTCCTTGAAGGTGGGCACCTCCGGCAAAGCCTGCAAGCGTGTGGGGTAGCTGGCCGCCAGTGCCCGGATCTTGCCGCCGCGAATCAGGGGGAGCGAAGTGGTGACGCCATCAAACATCACTGGGACATGGCCGCCCATGAGGTCCACCAAGGCCGGAGGCGAGCCTTTGTAGCCCACATGGCGCATATTGATCTTGGCCAGCTGGCCGAACAACATGCCTGAGGTATGCCCCTTGAAGCCCGTGGCATAGGACGCAAAATCCACGCCGTCCGATTGCTTTTTGGCATAGGCAATGAATTCCTGCAGGTTCTGGAAAGGCAGGTTTTTGTTGGCCACCAGTACCAGGCCGGTGCGCGTCAGCTGTGCCACCGGTGTCAGGTCATTGAAGGGGTCATAGCTGACTTTTTGCGCCACGGGAGCTTCGCTCAGCGCGCCGTCCTGGATCACGAGGAAGGTGTAGCCGCTTTTGCCGCTGGCCTTGAGTTCGTGAATTCCCAGTGCGCCGGAGGCGCCGGCTTTGGATTCGACGATCACCGGCTGCTTCAGATCCTGTTGCAGGCCTTCTGCCAACAGGCGGGCCAGGGTGTCGGCGGTCCCGCCGGCCGGGCCCGTCACGATCAGGCGTATGGGCTTGCTGGGCCAGCCCTGCGTTTGCGCTTGTGCAGTGACCGCGCTGCCAGCTGCCAGAGCAAAGACGGCCAAGCCCAGGCGGCGGCGCAATGCATCGATGGGGGAGGCGGATCTCGTGGTTTTCATTTTTTGTCTCCTGGAGGAGGTGCGCCAGGCACACCCCCTTGGCTCACACTCAATGCTTATTGTTGAGGTGTGTGCTTGCGCATTGCTGCGATCGTCAGTCTTGCGTCGCAAGCTCCGTCTCTTGGGCTTCGATCATGCGCAGCAAGTCACTGATGAGCTGTTTGGCCTCGGGCCAGGGACCGTGGCCCGAGGCCGGATTCAGATGGCCTACCGGGCCAAGCTCCACCAGGCGGCTGCCCCAGTCGCGGGCAAATCTGCGCGCGCGCGTCAGCTCGGTCAAGGGATCGTTGCTGCTGGCAGCCAGGATGCTGGGGAAGGGCAGCTGTGTTGTAGGTATGGGCAACCAGTCATTGGCGGCCAGCACATCCCGGGACGGGTAGCCCGCCGGCATGGGCGTCTCCACATCGGCTGGTGCAGCCAGAACGGCGCCAGCAATCGGCCGGGCGCGGCGCAGCGCCCAGTGGGCGACCATCATGCAGCCCGCACTGTGGGCAACAATGATGACCGGGCCTTGGATTGTTTCCAGCGCACGGTCAATGGCGTCCAGGCGGGCCTGGCAGCTCAGCTTGTCCTGCTCTAGCGGAGGGACGGTGACGCAGTTGGGCAGCTCCTGTGCCAGCAGGGTTTGCCAGTGTTCCTGTACATGGTCGCGCAGACCGGGAACGATGAGTATGGTGGGCTTCAAGGACATGGCCGCTGCTTTGCTTACTCGGTGGGGCCGCCAATGATGGCCGTGCGCTCCATCTTGCGGTGGCAGGGCTGATAGTCCATGACCGCGTAGTGCTGCGTGGATCGGTTGTCCCAGAAGGCCACGCTGTTTTTCTTCCAGCGAAAGCGCACCTGATACTCGGGGATCATGGCCTGGCTGGTCAGGTAGTTGAGCAGCTGTGCAGCGCCGGGAGACTTGTCCAGACCAAAGCGCACATTGGCCGGCGTGTTGTAGTTGGTGAAGTGGGTGGTGAAGCTGCTGTTGACGAACAGGATCTTCTCGCCGGTTTCGGGGTGGATGCGCACCACGGGATGCTCCGCATCGGGGTACTTGGCTTTGAGGGCCAGGCGGGCTTCGATGGGCATGACGGCGCCAAAGCTGGACTCGATGCTGTGGCGGGCGCGCAGGGGCTCGATCTTGGCCTTGATGTCTTCGGGCAGGTTCTCGTAGGCCATGACCATGTTCACCCACATGGTGTCGCCGCCTACGGGCGGGCATTCCACACAGCGCAGCACGCAGCCCATGGGGGGCTGCTCGCGCCATGTGGCGTCGGTGTGCCAGGAGTTCTCATTGCGCTCCAGCGGGCTGTCGGGTGTCTTGTAGATCTGCACCAGGCCGGGGTGATCCGGATGGCTGCCCACCACAGGGTGGTCTTCCAGGTTGCCGAATCTGCGCGCAAAGGCCACATGGTCGGCGCGGCTGATGTCCTGATCGCGGAAGAAGATCACGCGGTGCTTGAGTAGCGCCTGGCGGATTTCTGCCAGCAAATCGTCGTCCTGGGCTGCTGCGCCCAGGTGCACATTGGCCAGTTCCGCACCAATGGAGCAGGTCAAGGGGTTGACTTCCATGGAGCGTGTCAGGGAGCTGCTGCGGATAACCGCTGGTGCGGCGCCGTTGTCGGTTTTCATAGGTTGCTCTCCTTATAGAATTGATGCTTCACAGTGTGAAAAATCCTCTCCGACGGCGCTTGTCATTTCATGACTGGTGCTTTGCAATTAGTGCCACCTAGGTGAAACCATGGCGTCTCTTGTCCGCGCAGCCTGTTTGACCAATTACGACCAAGTCGCTCGCGCTTGCGGCTTGAACAGCACGCGCATGTTGTTTGATGCCGGCCTGAGTCCCAATGTACTCAATGAGCCGGATGTGATGATTCCGGTTGATAAGGTGGGGCGCTTGTTGCAGGCTTCGGCCGCCGAATCGGGCAATGAAAGTTTTGCGCTGTGCATGGCCCGCTCGCGGCTGCTGTCCAATATGGGGCCTGTCGGTCTGCTGATTCGCGATCAGGAGACGCTGCGCGACTCGCTGCAACTGCTGGTGCGCTACCTGGACTTGCTCAACGGGGCCATGACGCTGGAGGTGGACGAGCAGGTCGATACGGTGGTGATCCACGAGCTCTTGCTGGCAGGGCGTGCCCATGAGCCCACGCGCCAGCGTGTGGAGCTGGCGCTAGGGGTGATGGTGCGTGCGATCCGACAGCTGATTGGCCGCGACTGGCAGCCCCGCAGGGTGTGCTTCGAGCATGCTCCCCCCAAGGACTTGAGCATCCACCACCAGTTGTTTGGCTTGCGTGTCGAGTTCAACCAGGAAATCAATTGCATCGTCTGTGCCAAATCCGATCTGGATACGCGCAACGAGTTTGCGGATCCGGCCATGGTGCGTTATGCGCAGAAATTGCTGGAGTCTGTTGCGCCCAATAACGATGCAACGGTTCTGGACGATGTGCGCCGCACGATCTTGCTGCTGCTGCCCAGTGGGCGCTGCAGCATAGAAAAGGTCAGCGAGCATTTGGGCGTGGTGCCGCGCACCGTTCAGCGGCGTTTGACGGAAAAAGGGCATAGCTTTTCCTCGCTGATGAACGATATCCGCAAGGAACTGGCGGCACGCTATGTTTTTGAAAGTAGCCGTTCGTTGACTGAAGTAGCTGAGTTGCTGGGCTTTACCGCGCCCAGCAGTTTCTCGCGCTGGTACCAGGGGCAGTTTGGTTGCAGTGCCAAGGACAGTCGCAATAAGGCGCACAGCGGGCACGAATAAAAAAAGCGGGCCATAGGCCCGCGAAACACACTACCAAGAAAACGGACATTCAGCGTAAGGCCGAATGTATTGGGTTTACCAAATCAATTGCCTGCGACTTTGAGCTTGCTCAGGATCTTTCGGTTCTGCTCCACGGTGGCCAGCATTTTGGTTTGAAGTTCCTGCTGGGTGCTTTGCTGCGGCGCATCAAAGCCCTGGCCCTTCAACTGGGCCTGAAATTTTGGGGAACGGGTGATTTTTTCCATTTCCTGCCTCACCTTTTGCATCACGGCAGGCGGTGTGGCGCTGAGTGCAAACAGGCCCACGCTGGCATCGGGCAAGACGAAGTCAGGCATGTTCTGCTCGGAGAAACTGGGAACGTCGGGCAGCAGACGCGAACGTGTGGGAGAGACCACGCCAATGGCCTTGATCTTGCCGGCCTTGATCAGCGGTGCGGCATTGGTGACCACTTCGAATGTCATCTGCACCTGATTGCCCATCAGATCAACGATGGCCGGTGCAGAGCCCTTGTAGGGTACCGGCGTGATCTTGCGTCCACTTTTTTCACTCAGAAGTTCACCCAGCATGTCCGAGCGAGTGCCTGGGCTCAAGTTGGCAATATTGACGGGCTCCTTGCTCTGGCGGGAGTAATCCAGAACTTCCTGCAGCTTGTTGGGCGGAAAGCTGGGGTTGGCCACCAGCAGATGCACCATGCTGGCGACATCGGAAACATAGGTGAAGGTCTTTTGAACGTCAAACGGCGTTTTCACTGTCAGCGGGAAGTCCGTCCAGATGCTGGACGGAGCCACCATCAGCGTGTGCCAGTCCGCCGGGGCATTCATGACCGCACGTTCCGCAATGACGGCGGAGCCACCGGGCTTGTTGTCGACGATGACGGGTTGCTTCAGATCGTTTTGCAGGTGCTCCGCCAGCAGACGGGCGACGGCATCCGAGATGCCGCCGGGAGGGGCGGGCACGACGATGCGGATCGGCTTGGTTGGCCATTCCTGGGCATAGGTTGCGGTCGCTGTCACCAAGCCAATGCACAAAGCGGTGGCGCAGGTGCGCAAATTTTTAATCATTTTTTGCATGGGGTACTCTTGAGCTGGTGATTGGGTTACAGGACGAAAATGGCCGAGCCCACAATCTTTCGCGCTTCCAGATCGCGGTGGGCCTGAACTGCATCAGCCAGCTCGTAGCGCTTGCTGATGTCCACCTTGATGCGGCCTTCGGCCACATAGCTGAACAGCTCGTTGGCCAGCTCTGCACGCTCGACAGGGTCGGCAATGTAGTGCGCCGAGGCGGGACGGGTCAGGAACAGCGAGCCCTTGCCGGCCAGGATCTGCGGATTGAACGGAGGG